>JAIBCZ010000151.1 GCA_024679645.1 Amphritea sp. | reverse complement strand
TATCGCCACCTGGTAACAGATCAGAGCCGTTTCTGGAATGCCAGCGGAATAGACGCAAGCCTGAGCCCCAGTGGGGTGAATATTCACAGCGAATCTTTTCAGACGCTGTTACGCGGTGGAATCGCCTTCGCCAATCGCCAGCAAAATGGTGATGCCGCTACCCACCGCCAGCTGTTCACACTCTTCAGCAAACGCACTAAAGCACTGCAACAAGGCCCCAGTATCAGCGTTATATTCCCTGCTGGCCCTGATCTCACCCCTGGGGCTAAAGTCCGCTTCAAAGGACTGGATATGGGCGAGGTGGAACAGGTTACGCTGGTTGATAATCAGGGTACTATCAAGGCCGAGATAGCCCTGAACGATGAAGGGAGGCTGTTAGCCCATCAGCACACGCGATTCTGGATCGCAGCACCGCGTATTAACCTCTCCGGCATCGACTATCCTGAGACTCTGCTCCAGGGTAATCATATCGAGGCTTTACCCGGTAATGGTAGCTCACAACTCCACTTTACCGGTCTGTCAGAAAGGCCCGCTAACCTGGACCTGCCCGGCTTGAATATTATTTTGGAAACCCAGCAGCTGGGCTCACTGGATATCAACAGCAACCTTTATTTCCGTGGAATGCCAGTCGGCTCAGTGTCCGGCTATGAGCTGAGTGAAGACAGTCAAAAAGTGAGATTATTTGTGAATATCAAAGCTCGCTATAAGACGCTGGTCACCCCGGCCAGTCAATTTTGGAATATCGGCGGCATTAACGCGGAGTTTGGTCTTTTTAAGGGTCTAAAAGTGGAGACAACTAATCTGGAGAGCTTTGTGCAAGGCGGCATCGCCTTTAATACGCCCGGTAAACAGGAACAACCCGTCAGCTCGGGATACAAATTTATACTCCAGGAATGGGAACCCGACTGATGGTCAGGTTGAGTACCATTAAATTATATGGGATAAGTCTGCTTATCATACTGCTGTCCGGCTGTGTCGCCAACGCACCTTCCGACTTCAAAATCAGTGATCTGGCCAAAAGTGACATTGATAATGTCACCGATATGCACATTAGTCAGGTTCGTCAGCTCACCCGCGAACTGGCAATCAAACTCTATAAACGAAATCCAAGTGAGCTTGCCAAAGCCCCCCCCGGAACGACAGTCACTAAACGTATACAACAGCTGCTGGACACCCCCAGAACCCGAAGGTTTTCAGAGCTAAGCGGCGCCGAGGAGATCAAAGCGATACAACTGAGTTTTAATGAGGAGTTTCAAGGCGACCGGGTGTTTGCTTTGATGGTAGGTATCAGCGGCATGCTTAATGCCGCGTACAATTATCAGGATGAATTTTTCTTGCTCGATGCGATAGACCAGCAAAAACTCTATAACAGCGCCCGAAACCTGGAGATCATCGCCTGGCAATTGAATAATCGAAAGAATAGCCGGAATGAACCCTATATTCTTAGCAATAGCATTTCAGCGACCGGCATCCGCAATCTCAGTTATGAACGCATTTTCGGCAAACTGATCAGTCTGCAGGACATGATGGCACTGCTGATTTCCGATAGAACCAACCGCACCATCACCCGGGTAGTCCAAAGCGCTGCATCGATGACCTTCCTGCCAATTTGACGATCAGATCAACCGGAACCCTATGAACCTCTTCGAGCCACGAACAGGTCACATTTTCTGCAACCCTTGAGCCTCCGGCAACCCTCTTTTTACTGTTTCATCTCTTTGATAAATTGATCCGACGCTTGAATAGAGCGCTTCATCTCCAGTACCAACCGATCAATATCCCGCTTAATACCGCCGAACTCCCCTTTTAAAGAGCCTATCGCCCGGGCATTGAGGTTATGTTTAAGAAACAACGTATTATCCCTTAATGCGGATAACACCGGCTGCATCTTTGCTTCCGCACGTTTCAGGCTAGTGTGTAAAGATCGGTAGCGGGTTTTAGTATTCTTAAGTGCCTGAGCGCTCTGGCTGCGTAATTTAGCGCTGGTGTATTGACCTAATTCCTCTTCCCATTCATCAAACAGCGCCTCAGCTACGTCTTCAACCTGACGAATATGACCGCTGACTGATTCCGCCGCTGCTTCGCTATCATCATAAGCAGACTGCATATCGTCATAGACCGCCTCCAGCTCACCTCCGTCAAAGCTAACCACTTTCCGGAACTGCTCCAACGCAGAAACAAATTCCTCCTGAGCTTCATCCTGAGCGGCTTGGGTATCTTCAACGCGATCGACCAAAATTTCACGTTTATGAATACCCACTTTTTCCATTGCTGAATAATAGGCACTCTGGCAACCACTGAACAGCGGCACAGACAGCAACATCACGCAGACTAAAACAATACGTTTCATTAAAATTCCTTATGATCAGGCTCAGACCCAAACTTATAGCGGCTTGTTGATACGAATCTTACCGATTTTATGATTCACATTCAGCTCCAGACACACATCCGCACGACGGGGCATCTCTTCCAGCATATTGCGAGTCAGGCGTTCATAGTGCTGTATAAATCGCCTGATTTGCCTGTCGTTCATAATTCGCAGGTGCTGAGTAGGCTGCTGAGTATCATAAAAATAGCGGACTCTTTCAGCTAGTTTTTTCTCCTGCTGAGAACGCCACTCATAGACTGACTCCATACTTGGTACTTTCAACATAATCAATACGTCCATCAACTCAAATAACTCTTTATAGCTACCTTTGAGTTGCTGATTCACATAAGTACGCCAAAAACCCAGAGGGTCTTCGCTACGCTCAAGATCATTTACTGATTCACTCAGAGCATCCTCTTCCTGAGCAATAGCACCAACACACCAGCCTTCTATAACAATCACATCCGCTTCACCCGTCCACTCTTGCCACAGAGCTGTGGGACAGCGATCATCGATAGATTTATCAAACACCGGAATTTTAACGTTACGCCCCTCTTCACCGAACTCCCCTTTAAGGCCCCGTATCAACTCGATACCCAAATCAATATCATGGGAGCCGGGAACACCCCGGGTTTGCATCAACGGATGCACTGAGTGAGCCAGTTCTTCACGTTCTTTACGGGTCTTGTAGAGATCATCAATCGACAGCCCCACAACTTTCAGGCCAAAGCCCTCTTCCAGGATCACCTCGATCAGATTAAACAGCGTCGATTTACCGGCCCCCTGAGCACCATTTATACCCACCACCAGCGGACCCTGGTGTTGATTCTTCCGGGCGACCAGCCAGGCACCTAAGGGCACATATATCGTCTCCAGAAGCTCCACCAGCCCGATATCAACCTTAAGTGATTCCAGTGTCGAGGCAAACGCCTGCTCAACCTTACTCACTGCCTCTTCTCGCGCCTCATCACTCAGGCATAGCTGATCAGAAGGCCACCGGGTCAGCGAACTCATGAAACGCCATCCTGTTTCTGGGCACGGTTATTACGCAACCATTGCTGTATCACGACAATCTGTTCAGGCTCCATCAACGACGGCGCATGGGCTATTCCCGGTATCCGGTAAAGATCGAGATCCGGGCGCATGCTTTGCATTTTGTCCACCGTCTCAGCCGTTAACACATCGGACTGATCGCCCCAGATTAACATCTGAGGACAGTCGACAAGTTTCCAGACAGGTTCCAGATCTATATCCTGATGCTGTGCTTCCTGTGTACCTTCCGCCAACCGGGGATCGTAGTGCATACCATAATCACCCTCTGATATTTCTCTGTGACCATGCCTGACCAGATGTTGCCACTGACTATCGGTCAGATGACGGTAGGCGGTGTAGGTGGTGCGCATATATTGTTCCAGCTCAGCCAAAGAACTGAAATGGTGCTCGCCCACATACTGAGCGATCCGCTGAAGTGATTCTTTGCCAATAAAGCAGCCGATATCATTCAACACCATCGAGCGAATAGGTGAATTGGGTAATGCGGCAAGGCAGATCCCGATAATCCCTCCCATCGAGGTCCCCACCCAATCCACCTGATCAACATCCAGACGAGCCAGTAGTGTCGCCATATCACTCATGTAACGTGGGATATCGTAATTCACCCCTTGAGGCAGCCAATCACTCTCTCCCCGTCCGGGCATATCAGGGCAGATCACCCGATAGTCCCGGGACAGCGCTAACGCCAGCTCATCAAAGTCACGGCTATTACGGGCCAGCCCATGCATACACACCAGCACCCGGTCATTATCGGCACTGCCCCATTCGTGATATACCACCCGATGAAATCCAAGAGGGTCGAGCGCCATCACTGATCTGGTTCGCATTGCTATCTCCTGTCATCTGAATTGCGTATTCATTACGTACGCTACCATCTGGTAAAGAATTGTAAAGCACCAACAATTCTACTTACGCGCTCTGATAGATGTATTATGATTTGTGAATATACTAAGGTAGGCGTGAATAAACCCCATGGGTTCTCAGCGACACCGGTGCACCTTACCTAACTTCCGGCATACAGATGGACAAGTAATGGCTGAACAGACAGATAGATCCTTTTACCATAGACACAAGCGCTGGATGCTCCCTATCCTGATTATCATTGGCGCGGTACTGATATTTGTCGCTTTAAAAGCAACCAAACCCACGGCCCCTTCTCAGCCCATCAAAGAAAAAGTCTGGACGGTTAAAGCAGTTGATGCAACATTCGCCAGTTACTCGCCGCAACTATCGCTGTATGGACGTATCGAATCACCTTCCAGCAGCAACCTCTCTTCATCCATCAGCGCCTATGTAGAAAGCCGCAATACTTCCGAAGGACAAAAAGTAGAGGCCGGACAGTTACTGATTCAATTGGATAACCGTGACGCTTCGCTGGCTCTGACCCAAAGACAGGCCGATGTTGACCGAATCAAAGCCTCGATAGAGGCAGAAAAGGTACGTTACCAGTCTAACCTTAAAGCCTTGAAGATCGAAAAGGAGCTGGTCAGTCTCACACAACGAACCCTGGAGCGTTATCAGGACCTGAGTAGCCGTAAACTTGCCAGCCAGAATCAACTGGATGATGCCAGGAGAACTAAACAGCAGCAGGCCCTCTCCCTTAACAGCCGCCAGCAGTCCATCAACGATCATCCTAATCAGCTGGCGCAATTAACCGCACAGCTTAAACAAGCAACTGCGCAGCGCGACAGTGCCGCACTGGATATGGAGCGAAGTCAGATCACCGCCCCTTTTACCGGGCGGATTGCTGAAATTAAAGTAGCCGCCGGTGAACGGGTGCGTAGTGGTGATGCCCTGCTCACTATCTATGACCTGAATTCGCTCGAGGTACGGTCGCAGATTCCCGGCCGATACCTGCCACAAATTCATCAGCAACTAGACAAAGGTGAAGAGATTACCGCAACAGCGTCACTCGACGGACAGCCATTGTCGCTAACACTTGAACGCCTGGCCGCCGCTGTTAATAGCGGCAGTGCTGGCGTTGATGCCCTCTTTCGCATTAATTCCGAAGACTATCGCGGTGAACCAGGCCGGGCATTGTCTCTCGATCTGACCATGCCACAGCAGGATAATCTTCTGGCGCTGCCTCCGCAGGCAATTTTTGGCACAGATAGGATCTATACCTTAATCGACAGCCGGCTACAGGCCAGTACCATAGAAAGAGTTGGCGATCTCCGTGACAGTCAGGGTCAACCCAAAGT
>JAIBCZ010000247.1 GCA_024679645.1 Amphritea sp. | reverse complement strand
ACCCAGAATACGAGAAGCGACACCTGGAATATCTGGCACACCCAGAACTGTCAGTTTCGCTTCATCGCGGTTAAATGCAATCCCTGAGATGACCGGCTTTTCCACTGTATCGTCTTCCTCTGTTGTTATAAGCGTACCTGGACCTTCCTGAAAACTATGAAGGACCCGAAGCGGCACATTATATTTACCCGCAAATTCAACAGCACGAATTTGCAGAACCTTTGAACCCAGACTGGCCATTTCCAGCATCTCTTCAAAGGTAATCTTATCCATACGCTGCGCACCTTCCACAACCCGGGGATCAGTCGTATAGACACCATCAACATCGGTGTATATCTGACACTCATCCGCCTTTAACGCTGCAGCCAGGGCAACACCGGTAGTGTCGGAGCCTCCACGCCCCAGTGTGGTGATATTACCGTCAGAATCGATCCCCTGAAAACCAGCAACCACCACCACGCGCCCCTGATCGAGATCAGAACGCATATTATCTACTTCAATATCCTGAATACGTGCTTTCATATGCACATCATCAGTCAGAATTTTTACCTGGCCGCCGGTATAAGAACGCGCATTCACACCCCGCGCCTCTAACGCCATGCAAAGTAATGCAATCGTTACCTGCTCACCAGTAGACACCAAAACATCCATTTCACGTGGACTTGGCTGCCCCTGCATCTCTTTAGCCATTCCTATCAGGCGGTTTGTTTCTCCACTCATAGCAGAAACAACTACCACAATATCGTGACCAGCCTCTCGGAAGCCTTTGACCTTATCCGCTACTCCCTGAATACGATCAACGGTTCCTACCGAGGTACCACCATACTTCTGTACATATAGGGCCATAGTTATCTGTTCCCTTCATCAGCCTCACGGCTGTCATTATTACAAATTCTGTTCAATCAGAGTTTTCACATCAGCCAACGCTTCTGGCAGTGCCGCAACATCGGTACCACCACCCTGCGCGAAATCAGGGCGACCGCCACCTTTTCCGCCAAGTTTAGCTGTCAGCTGCCGCACCAGATCACCCGCCTTAATCTGACCAGTAAGATCTTTACTAACACCAGCAGCAAGACTTACTTTGCCTTCAGCAACCGTTGCCAACACTACAACACCGCTGCCCAACTTATTTTTCAGCTGATCAATAGTGTCACGCAACGCCTTTGGATCAATACCCTCAAGCTGTTCTGCCAACACTTTAACGCCTTTAACTTCGATAGCGTTACCTAAAAGGTCAGCGCCTTTTGCAGCGGCCAGCTTAGCCTTCATCTGCTCCAGCTCTTTTTCTAACTGCCGACTCTTACCTATCTGCTCTTGCAACTTAGTTTCCAGTTGCACAGCAGACTGGTCAAAAAACTCTAGCGCCTTAGCACCAGTAACCGCCTCTACCCGGCGAACACCCGCTGCTATACCACCTTCCGAAACTATCTTCAGCAGCGCTATATCACCGGTACGACTGGCATGTGTACCACCACAAAGCTCTACAGAAAAGCCCTCACCCATGGTTAACACACGCACAGTTTCATCATACTTCTCGCCGAACAAAGCCGCTGCACCGGTTGCTTTAGCTGATTCAATATCCATGATATCAGTACGAACTTCAGAGTTAAGGCGAATCTGTTCATTACAGATCAACTCTACCTGCTTCAACTCTTCAGGCGTAACCGCTTCGAAGTGCGAGAAATCAAAACGCAAACGATCCGCATCGCACAGTGAGCCTTTTTGTTGAACATGCTCACCCAATACCTGGCTTAGCGCTTCATGAAGAATATGTGTTGCAGAATGATTAACAGCTGTTGCCTGACGCAGGGCCTGGTCTACTTGCGGAGCTACCGTATCCCCTACTTTTAAAGAACCACTGCTGAGCACACCATGATGAAGGTGATTTTTCGATTCTTTGGTGCAATCCTGAACATCGAATTCAACACCTGACGCAAGTAATAATCCCTTATCGCCGACCTGGCCTCCAGACTCTCCGTAAAAAGGAGTCTGATCCAGCACCACCATGCCTTTATCACCTTCATTCAGCTGCTCAACCGCTTCACCATCGCGGAACAAAGCGACAACGTCAGCCGAACCATTTAACTGCTGGTAACCTGTAAACTCGGTATGCCCATCCAATTGAATCGCATCATTATAATCAACATTAAACTTACCCGCAGCACGAGCCCGGTTACGCTGGTCATCCATAGAGGCTTCAAAGCCAACCATATCCACCGTAAGCTGATGTTCTCTGGCCACATCAGCAGTCAGATCAACCGGAAAGCCATAAGTGTCATATAGCTTAAATACTGTCTCACCGGGAATCTCTGTACCTTCAAGATTAGCAATAACGTCTTCAAGTAACCGCAGGCCGTGATCTAACGTTTTAGCAAACTGCTCCTCTTCTTTAAGCAGCACACGCTCAAGCTGGGCTTGCTTCTCTTTAAGCTCTGGATAGGCATCCCCCATCTCAGCGGCCAAGGCAGCAACCAGTGTATTGAAAAAGGCTCCAGAAGCTCCCAGCTTATTACCATGACGAACTGCGCGGCGAATAATCCGGCGAAGCACGTAGCCTGCTCCCTCATTGGATGGAATAACACCATCACAAATCAGAAAAGCACATGACCTGATATGATCCGCAATAACGCGTAAAGACTGTGTATCGGTTTCTTTACAACCGACAGCATCTGACGCAGCCTTCAGCAGGTTCTGGAACAGGTCAATTTCATAGTTTGAATGAACCCCCTGCAGAACAGCAGCAATACGCTCAAGCCCCATGCCGGTATCAACAGAAGGTTTAGGCAGAGGAGCCATTTCACCATCCGCTGAACGGTTGTATTGCATGAACACCAGGTTCCAGATTTCGATATAACGATCGCCATCTTCTTCTGGACTTCCTGGAGGTCCGCCCCAGACATCAGCACCATGATCAAAAAATATTTCACTGGACGGTCCACAGGGACCTGTATCACCCATCGACCAGAAATTGTCTTCATCCAGCTTCGAGAAGCGTTCAGGATCAATACCAACTTCATCCTTCCAGATTTTTTCAGCTTCATCATCAGAAATATGAACAGTAACCCAGAGTTTCTCTTTTGGCAGTTCTAGTACTTCGGTCAGAAATACCCAGGCAAAGCGGATCGCATCACGCTTAAAATAGTCGCCAAAACTGAAGTTACCCAACATTTCAAAAAACGTATGATGACGGGCGGTATAACCAACGTTATCCAGATCGTTATGCTTGCCCCCGGCACGAACACAGCGCTGGCTGCTCGTAGCACGATTATAAGAGCGCTTATCACTCCCCAGGAAAACATCTTTAAACTGCACCATTCCCGCATTAGTAAACATCAGGGTTGGGTCATTTGCAGGAATCAGTGAACTACTTTCCACAATCTCATGCCCATGGCTCTGGAAATATTCCAGAAAGGCCTGACGCAGTTCAGCACTTGTCATATTTTTCATGGTTTTAATCGCTCGCAATACCTGACGGTCATCAGCACTGTTTCTAAACAATACAAAAACTTAGAAAAAGGCTTGGAAATCATTATAAAAATGGCGAGGTAGTATATAACGAGAGGATAAAATCTACGAATTTTTTTGTTTTAAGCGCATTTCTGATCGAATTT
>JAIBCZ010000215.1 GCA_024679645.1 Amphritea sp. | reverse complement strand
GTTATGAGGTGTCTCTATGCAAAATCAATTGCCCCAGAAAAATCTGTCAACCGTTGATACGCTTGACGATCTCGCAACGTTGGCAAACTACTCGCTCATGGATACTCTCAACGCCGATCCTGACGCTAAAGCAAATGGTATCGATCACGCGCCGCGACAAGTTTTCACCGGTCACTACGTCCCGGTCAGGCCCACGCCTATCGAAGCCCCCGAGTACGTTGCGCACAGTAAAAAATTCTTTCACGAATTGGGCTTTTCCGACAGCATGGCACAGTCAGACGGCTTCGTGCGAATGTTCTCTGGTGACATTTCACAGGTTCCAGCGCCGATGCGTAAAGTCGGTTGGGCTTGTGGCTATGCACTTTCCATCTACGGCACAGAATATTACCACCAGTGTCCGTTCCAAACCGGTAATGGCTATGGTGATGGTCGTGCTGTTTCCGTGCTTGAGGCGGTTATCAACGATAAACGCTGGGAGATGCAGCTGAAAGGTGGCGGCCGGACGCCATACTGCCGCGGTGCGGATGGTCGCGCCGTCCTGCGATCAAGCATCCGGGAGTTTTTAGCGCAAGATCATATGTCCGCGCTCGGCGTGCCAACCTCGCGATCGCTGAGTTTGTATGTTTCTAAAACGGAGAAGGTCCAGCGACCTTGGTATTCAGAGGGCTCGCGCTCGCAGGATCCCGACAGAATGATCTCCGAGGCAGTTGCCATCTCGACACGTGTTGCTCCATCGTTCATTCGGGTCGGCCAACTCGAACTCTTCGGTCGCCGTGCCCGCAAGCAGGAACACCCTAAAGCGATGGAAGAACTTGAAAAGATTGTGCTGCACCTGATCGATCGCGAGTACAGTGATGTTATCGACGATAAACTCACTGTTGCTGAAAAAGTGGTATTGCTCGCCCGTGAGTTCCGTAACCGCCTTACATCGCTTGTGGCAAACTGGATCCGAGTCGGTTATTGCCAGGGCAACTTCAACTGCGATAACTGCGCGGCGGGAGGCTTCACGCTGGACTATGGTCCATTCGGATTCTGTGAAGAGTTCAATCCGCAATATCAGCCATGGACGGGGGGCGGACAGCACTTCTCGTTTTTGAATCAGCCCGAAGCTGCAGAGCGTAACTTTCATATGTTGTGCCTGGCGTTGGTCCCGTTACTGATGTCGAATGAAACAGCTCAGCAACAGCTCAGCGCAGTTCGCAACGGCTTTGCGAAAGAGATGCAAACAAAAATGGAAACGATGTGGGCTGCCAAACTTGGATTGGATACCTTTGATCCAACGTTGTTCCGTGAGCTGGCAACGCTCATGGTGAAAACGCCGGTGGATTACACCCTCTTTTTCCGTGAGCTTTCGAGCCTGCCTGATGACATAGTCCCACTGCATAAAAGTTTCTACAAAGGGGAGGCGTATGCGGCAGACTGCGATGGGATAGAGCAACGCTGGACAGAATGGCTGACACAATGGAAGTCGCTCATCAACAGCGCTAATGCTGCTCGCGGCTGTTCCCCTGAGGAACTCTCTACACAGATGAAACAGGTTAATCCAAAATATAGTTGGCGAGAGTGGCTCGTTGTGCCAGCGTATCAGCAGGCCGCCGAAGGGAACTACGCTCTGGTTAGAGAGTTGCAGGACGTTTTGACGCAGCCATACGCGGAGCAATCTAAAGAGGTGGAGGATAAATACTATAGACTGAAGCCGACAGAGTTCTGTGAACTCGGTGGTTTATCGCATTACAGCTGCTCATCGTGATAATAGCTTAGGGGCAAGCAGTAATCATTGGTGGCTTAAGATTTCTTGTTTGATTCTGACTAAGGTTATGACGTGAACATGTCAGCACTTTAATGTGATAATTCAGCAATAGATAAAGACTGGAGTAAAACGGATTGAAACATATCACACTGCTTGATGGGGGCATGGGGCAGGAACTTTTACGCAGAAGCTCTCGTGAAACTACCCCTCTTTGGTCTGCGGATATTATGTTGCATGAACCAACCATTGTGCGCGATTTACATCTTGATTTTATCAAGAGTGGGGCCCGGGTCATCACACTCAATACCTATACAGCGACACCGCAGCGCCTGGCTCGGGAAAATGAGCTAGCTCAACTGAACAATCTGCACCGGTCTGCGATGCATGCAGCCTTAAGTGCTGTTGAACTGGCCGAATGCAATGATGTTCAAATAGCCGGGTGTTTGCCGCCGCTGGTCGCCAGTTATCGTCCGGATGTGTCGTTATCATATGATGATTCACTTGATGCATATCGACGCCTTGTTGAGCTGCAATCACCTGCCAGTGATCTTTTCTTATGCGAAACCATGGCCTCAATAAATGAGGCAAGAGCAGCCTGTACAGCGGCCATGGAAAGTGACAAACCCGTATGGATTGCGCTAACCATTAGTGATTTTCATCCGGCACAGCTACGTAGTGGCGAATCGCTGAATGAGGCACTGGAAGTACTTGCAGCTCTGGGGGCTGAGGCGATCCTTTTGAATTGCAGTCATCCCGAGGCTATTAGTGGTTGCTGGTCTCAGTTGCGCAGTGTGGATAAGAAAATTGGTGCGTATGCCAATGGTTTTATTTCGGTAGGGCCGTTGCAGCCGGGTGGTACTGTTGAGCAGTTAGAAGTACGCCAGGATCTGAGCCCACAAAAATACGCAGAATATGCCATGGGCTGGGCAAGAGATGGCGCATCGATTATTGGTGGTTGTTGCGAGATTGGCCCGGCTCATATAAAAGCGTTGCATGAAAGGTTGTGCAGTGAAGGTTTTCTCTAACCCTTTACCACTCGATGAAACCTATTGGGTGCTGATAGCTTAATTGCTGTTACGAGGTAATCTGGACAGCAACCTGGTTTCGCCCTGCACCTTTTGCCTGATAGAGAGCTTTGTCAGCTCTCATAATTGCCTGGTCATAGCTAGAATCATCCGTAACTACAGTGGTAACCCCTAAACTGATAGTGAGTGGAATCCTGATGCCACCATTTAGGAATTCTATATTCTCAACGCTTTGGCGAATCCTCTCAACTATAACTTTTGCCCCCTCTAAGTCGGTATCAGGGAGCAATAGAAGAAACTCTTCTCCGCCATATCGGCCAATGAGATCATGAGTTCTAATGGTTGAATTTATAGCATGGGCTATCTTTATTAGCGCCTGATCACCGACAGGGTGTCCATAATGGTCATTTATAGATTTGAAATGATCAACATCAATCATAATCAGGCTAAAAGGATATTTAGCTTTGATCGACTGCTCCCTCTGGTTGTGGGACATTTCCTCCTGGACGGATTCTATGATCGCAGGTCTGTTCTTTAGCCCGGTTAATGGATCTTCAGTTGCCATTTTGTGAAGCTTCACCTGTGCCAGGTTTAACTCTTTCGCAGCGACTCTAATGATGAGAAGGCTTAGGCTGAAAACAATTAGAAGAACGAGTGTTAACGTAATGAGTGACTTTTCTATTCCGTCCTGGCTCTTTAGATTACTAAAGCTGACATCCTTATAGACTTCAAAGCTGCCAATAATAGAACCCTTGTTGTTAATAATCGGAATATAGGTTTCTACGACATCGACATTAAATTTTTTCTCCCCCCGGAGATCTGTAATTTCATCTTTTTTCTGCCGATTGGAGCTAATACCTCCAGATAACGCTATTTTTAATCGAGGATTCTTTATGTCATTTTTACCGATAATCGAATGATCGGTACTGTATACAACCGTGCCATCATTAGAAAAAACCTTGATTTTAATGATTTCAAATGGGGCCATGGCTTTTTGCATAGTCTCATCAAGCTTGTTAAATCCATCTGATGTGACGTTAAGACGCTCTATATGCTGATCATCAAGGGTTATTAGCAGATGTCTTTCTAGCGATACGAGAGCTTCGCCAACGCTGATGGCGTCATACTCGGCATCTTCTAAAACATGCTGGCTATAGAGAAGGGATACAGCGTAACCAACAACGATTATGATTAATGCGGATGAGATGAGAGAGGTCTTTAATAGCAGTTTAAGCAGTTTATTTGATGCTTTTTGACCAGTCGAAGGCTCAGACATATCGTAACCACTTGGTTATAAAATTCATGTGACATCGCAGCATGTAGCACGGTCAAAACTCATTATGGAATGCCTGATACAGTATTAACACTAAAATTTTCATTCTAGTGGTCTTTCAGCGTTTTGATTCGGGATGATGCCTGAGTGCCGTAAGGGCGGGCT
>JAIBCZ010000080.1 GCA_024679645.1 Amphritea sp. | reverse complement strand
CCAGCGGAGCAAGGCTTCAGCCTTAACAATGTTTCCAGACTGGAGATCAATAATTGGCTGATAATAAAGCTCAAATTGCTGCCGTTCAGTGGCGTACCTTAACTCACGCACCATATTCATGCGTGTTACCGCTTGCTTCTGGATGGCAAGAGTGAAGTATTGATATCGGTTTTGTCCTGCTCTTTTGGCCATATGCATGGCGTGATCGGCATTTTGAAGGAGTTGTTCTGCTTGAATCGTATCATCTGGAAACAGACTTATGCCGATACTTGCTGATATAAAGACTTGCTCTTCAGTTAACTGAAAGGGTTGTTGTAGCTTTGTCAGAATTTCATTGGCGGTGCTCTCTACTTGTTGCGGGCTACCACTGTCGTTTTGAATAATAGCAAACTCGTCACTACTCAAACGTGCGACAAAATCTGTTTTTCTGATTAGCTGACTTAGTCTGTTACCGGTTTGTCTCAGCAGGATGTCACCCTGCTTATGCCCCAGTGTATCATTCACCTCTTTGAAGCGGTCCAGATCGATAATGAATAAAGCGCCGCTTAGTCCAGACAGCTGTGTCTTTCTTATGTCGTGTTTAAGATTCTCAAGAAACAGGCGACGATTAGGCAATCCGGTAAGTGAATCATAGTTAGCCTGCTGCAGGATAAGTGCTTCAGCTTCTTTTTTCTTTGAGATGTCCGTAAACAGCGCTACCCGACGGGATACCGCTCCGTCAGCACCATAGATCGTATCTATAGATTGCCATTCAGCAAATACTTCACCGTTCTTTCGTTTATTCCATATTTCACCACTCCATTTGCCGGTTTCTTCGAGGACTTTTTCCATTTCGGCATAGAATGAAGCGTTGTGTCGGCCTGAGCTCAGGCAATTAGGGTTCCTTCCTTTTAATTCAGGGAGTGTGAATCCCGTAATGTCTGTGAAAGCCGGATTTATGTCCAGTATTTCATTATTCGCGTCTGTCACCATCATCGCTTCACTACTATTCTTGTAAACCAAAGAAGCGAGTAACAGTTGATCGTCGTTTCGTTTGTATTCTGACTGGTCAACAATCTGGCTGATAAACCGCTTAATACCTCCCTGATTATTAGCCTCTGCAACGATGGTTAGGTAACCGGGAATGACTCGGCCAGACTTATGCAGATATCGCTTTTCAATACGGACCGGTGAAAAAGGATCGGCTTTAAGACGTGAACGGATACTTTGATTAATAGCGGCTTCGTCGGGGTGGGAGATAATGATTTCTGGAGAATATATTTCGTCTTTACTGTACCCCAGCATTGCTGTCAGGGCCGGATTAACGTACTCAAAACTACCGTCTGGACGGGAAAGCACCATAGGTACAGGAGTGGCATCGAATATATTTAATAACTGCGCATCAATATCCATATATCTGGCAGGCGTGTGTTTATAACTGCTACACATGGCCGAACCTAAATTTTATTAAAAGTAATTTCAAACAAGAATAAACGCATTTTGTTCTTAATTCATTGGTTTCTTAAGAGCTTTTGAAACAAATGTTGATCTATTGTCTTAGGTCATAGGTTTTGTCCGATTGGCCTTAGCTGACCCCTCGTGTTGCATAAAAAATCCAAAAATGGGAGCGAAAAATCCTTTCTTCGCTGCCATATATGATGGTTGTTATGAGATTGGATTAATTATTTTCCTGCATCTTCTTTAGCCGATAAGCCAGTGCCGGGCGGGTTAACCCCAGTTTTCGGGCGGCCTTTGAAACATTTCCATTCACTTGTTCCATTGCCGAGTCGATTAATTGTTGCTCCAGTGCTTCAAGGCTGAAGTCATCGCTTAATAGTTTATCTATAGAATCTAGCTCAGGAGGGGATGGCGTTTTTGATTTTTCAGCCAGCTGCCCCTGTGCATTAATGACGTTTAGCGGATGAGATGGCTCTGATAGCGATGGAAAAAAGCTGGTAAGACCAATCGTTTGGTTGTTTTCTGTCAGAATTACGCCGCGTTCAATCATATTCTCCAGCTCGCGGATATTGCCGGGCCATTTATACTGATTGAGCGCCAGCATCGCTTTGTCAGAGATTCCTGCGGTTTTTTTGTTATACAACGCACAGTGTTTGTTGAGAAAGTGCTCGATTAACAGAGGGATATCTTCGGTGCGATCTCTTAAGGGAGGGATGTAAATAGGGTATACATTAAGCCGATAAAAGAGGTCAGCCCGGAATCGCCCTTCCTGAACGGCCACTTCCAGATCTTCGTTGGTTGCCGCAATAACACGTACATCTATATGCCGGGTGTGGGTGCCGCCGACCCGCTCCAGCTCACTTTCCTGCAATACCCTTAGCAGAGCAGCCTGGGCATGAGGGGTTAGTTCGATCACTTCGTCAAGAAAGATTGTGCCTCGATTGGCTCGTTCAAATTTACCCTCTCTGGTTTGTGTGGCACCGGTAAAAGCACCTTTCTCGACACCAAACAGTTCCGCTTCAATCAGGTCAGGGGGAATGCAGGCGCAGTTAACCGCAACAAATGCCTGATCTGCACGGTCGCTGCTTGTGTGCAGGCCCCGGGCAACGATCTCTTTGCCAACGCCGGTTTCTCCCTGTAAAAGAACGGTGACACGGCTCTTGGCAGCCTTGCGAATTAGGTGACAGATGTTTTTAAATGCGCCGGAGTGGCCAACTGAATTAATCAGTATGTCCTCTTCCACGTCAGGGCTTCGAAATTTATCTTTAAGATCTGACACTTCACTTTGTAGCGCCATTATCTGCTCGATCATAGGATCTGGCAGGAGATATTTTTCGTTCTCCTTATGATCTTCCCACTCCTCGGCTGGCTTACCCACTATATGGCAGTGGTCAGCGCCGGTACCGGCGCACTGAGTCTCTTTGAAGAGGATCTGGCGGTTCATGTAATAAGTGGAAAAGCCACTGGCATAGCCGATCAGGGTCCAGCATACGGGCATGTCTGAATTGCCATAGTTTGCCAGATGCGCCTCAACCTCGTGGGAGTTATGCCAATCAAATTCGGCAAAGAAATGTCCGCTTTCCACATCAAAATCAAGCGCTTTCGGGGTAACTTTTACCATCCCTTTAATAGCGTGTAACTGGGGGCCGACCATAAAGGCTTCTTCATGGGACATATCGGGCCGTATTTTTTTTGCCAGCTCAGCGTCACGCCAACCGGTGTGGTAGCCGAAACGCATTAGAAAGCCTTTAGCGCGCTCAATGCCCATGGTCTGGATCAGCTCTTTACGTAGCAGTCCCATAACGGCTGAATGTATCAGCAGCATTCGTTGCTCTTCAAGCCATATTTTGCCTTCGCAACTTTCAAAATGGATCTGTTTCAACAGGTCCTGGGTATCCGGGAGTGTCAGTGTGTTATCAGTCATCTTATTCTTGTAATTATTTTGATTAACTTTAAAAAAACAGGACCCCTATGCAGAGGTTTGCGTCAAGGTATCCATATTCATTGTGGCGGTATTTCCAGTGAAAAAACAACCGTATTTTCACTATATCGACTTAATTGATCAGCGAAAGTGAATCATAAAGTTAACTTTTTCATCATTTTTTAATGATTTCATTATTTTTCAGTGGGCTGCTTTATCAGAATACATCCAGTGTAGTTGCTTTTGCTTATGTCTGTTTTTAAATATTAAATATAAGTTAATCAATGGGTTAGTTTGGTTTTTTTATTCTTTTTTATGATTGATGTCCTGTCTGGCATAACCATTGCTGTATTCATGTTGATCAAACCTTAAGCCAAAGGAGACCACCATGGTGGATACACAACTACATACCCGCAGTGGAAAGCACGATAAGCCTGCGTTTGAGCGGCTTACCAAATACGTCAGGGTACGTAGCTCCTCTGAATCACGTTTTGTTGAGTTTGATTTTGCCATTGGCGATCCAGGGCTTTTCGTTGAACTGATCATGCCGCAGGGTGCTTTCGAGCATTTTTGTCAGGTGAATGAAGTGATCTTTATGACAGAAGAGCAGCAACATGCAGTAGATGCTGAGATGGAAAAGTGGCGCTACGGCGAAGAAACACTGATGGCAAATAATCACGGTTAAACCACTGTGGATTTGACAATAACAACAATGACCCTGAAGAGTTGGGATAAAGCAGATGACCATTGAGATAAAAACAGCAACGCTGGAACCGGTACGCAATACCTTTGCTCATATCGAACGTCGCTTTGGCGATAAGCCGGCAACACGTTATCAGGAAGCAACCTATGATGTTGCTTCGGAAGTTAACTTCCACTATCGCCCACTGTGGCAGCCAGAGTTTGAGCTGAACGATACCGGCCGGACCGCTATCGTGATGGAAGACTGGTATGCCTTTAAAGATCCCCGTCAGTTTTATTACGGCACCTATGTACAGATGCGCGCTAAGCAACAGGAAGTCGCTGAAAGTAACTATAGTTTTTTTGAAAAGCGCGACCTGGCACGTCTGATTCCTGAAGAGATCCAGAAGAAAGTAATCCGCCTGTTGATACCTCTGCGTCACGTTGAGCAAGCGGCGAACCTGAATAACGTGTATGGCAGTTCATTAGGTTATGGCACTGCAATCACTCAGGCACTGCTATACAACGGCATGGATCGTTTGGGTAATGCTCAGTATTTATCGCGTATCGGCCTGATACTGGATGGTAACAGCAGCGATTCACTCGCTGAAGCCAAACGCTACTGGATGGATGACGCTATCTGGCAGGGCGTGCGTGCTTACTGTGAAGCTAATATCTGTGTTGAAGACTGGTTTGAGTCTTTTGTTGCCCAGGACGTGGTGCTTGATGCCCTGATCTATGAGTTGGTTTATCTGCAGTTTGATCAATGGCTGGCGGATAACGGGGGGCAGGATATCAGCATGCTGACTGAATTTATCCAGAACTGGAATAAAGACACTAACCGCTGGGTTGACTCGGTAGTTAAGGTTGCGGCGGCTGAGTCCGACGCTAACAAACAACAGCTGGAACAGTGGATCAGCCATTGGAAAGGTAAGGCCGTTGAAGCTCTTGCTCCTTTAGCTGACGAGATGCTTGATGCTGAAGCGTTGAGTAATGCGGTTGCTGCTATGGACAAGCGATTGAATAAAGCCGGCCTGTTTAAGTAAGTCTGCTGAGAATAAGAATTAAGGACTATAACAATGTCAAAAGTATATATAGCACTGCAGGATAACGATGAGTCTCGCTATATCGTGGAAGCGATAGAAGAGAGTAACCCTGATGCAACCGTTATCCATATGCCGGCCATGATTCGTATCGAGCAGGAAAATCGACTGGTCATCGAGCGTAAAGTGGTTGAAGAGAAGATGGGGCGAGACTGGGATGTGCAGGAACTGCATATCAATCTGATCACCCTGGGTGGCAACGTAGACGAAGATGACGACCAGTTCGTTCTCGAATGGAAACAGTAGGGGTAGAAAATCATGGCTGCTAAAAAACTAAATATCAAAGATAAGTATCGCCTGCTAACCCGTGATCTGGACTGGGACTTTTCCTACGAAGATCCGAAAAAAGCGTTTCCGTATGAAGAGTTTGAAGGTATTAAAATTACCGATTGGAATAAGTGGGAAGATCCGTTCCGCCTGACTATGGACTCTTACTGGAAGTACCAGGCTGAGAAAGAGAAAAAGCTTTATGCGATTTTAGATGCATTCTCACAGAATAATGGTCATCTGAATGTTGTCGATCCACGTTACGTTAACGCGGTGAAAATATTCCTGACGGGTGTATCACCGTTGGAATATCAGGCGTACCAGGGTTTTGCTCATGTCGGTCGGCAATTCAGTGGCGTAGGAGCCCGGGTTGCTTGTCAGATGCAGTCTCTGGATGAGTTGCGTCACGTGCAGACTCAGATTCATGCCATGAGTCACTACAACAAGTTCTTCGATGGTTTCCAGGAATTCAGTCATATGCATGATCGCGTATGGTACCTGTCAGTACCGCGTTCATTCTTTACTGATGCACGTTCTGCGGGGCCGTTTGAGTTCATGATAGCGATCGGCTTCTCCTTTGAGTACGTACTGACAAACCTGTTATTCGTACCCTTCATGTCCGGTGCTGCACACAACGGTGATATGGCGACAGTGACCTTTGGTTTCTCCGCTCAATCTGACGAAGCCCGTCATATGACACTGGGTCTGGAAGTGATTAAGTTCCTGTTGGAACAGCATGAAGATAATGTGCCGATTGTCCAGAAATGGATCGATAAGTGGTTCTGGCGTGGTACCCGTTTGCTGACAATTGTAGCGATGATGATGGACTACATGTTGCCGAACAAAGTGATGTCCTGGAAAGAAGCCTGGGAAGTGTACTTTGAAGAAGCGGGCGGTGCGCTGTTTAAAGACCTGGCACGTTACGGTATTACGATGCCGAAGTATGCAGATGTAATCGAGAAAGAGAAAGAACACATTTCGCATCAGGCCTGGTGGACATTCTATACCCATGGTCATGCAGCGGGTTTCCACACCTGGATTCCATCTGATCAGGAATTGGACTGGCTGTCAGAAAAGTACCCGGATACCTTCGACAAATACTACCGCCCGATGTGGGAGCTGGCTAAAGAGCAGGAAGCTAAGGGTGAGCGTTTCTATACGTCAGGCCTGCCGCAACTGTGTCAGACCTGTCAGATCCCGATGTTGTTTACCGAAATGGATAATCCGAACCAGAACTCTATGCGCGATACCGTTTTTGACGGTGAGCGCTATCACTTCTGTTCTGACGGTTGCTGCGACATCTTCAAAGATGAGCCTGAGAAGTATGTTCAGGCCTGGCTGCCGGTACACCAGATATTTCAGGGTAACTGTGGCGGGCCGGATGTGGGCGATATTCTCAGCGATTACTACCGTATGAATGTCGGCGTCGACAATATGGATATCAAAGACTCGCCGGATGAGCAGCGCTGGAACAAATGGAAAGGCGTGGCATAAGCCTTTAATAAGAATAAGAAACCTGGGGTAGTGATCTGCTCCAGGGTCATAAGAGGATATAAAAATGCCTGTATTTGCACTTAAGCCTGGTTATCAGGGCGAACGAATGGATCGGGTTGAAAACTTTGGCGGCAACCAGATCGTATATTTTGGCTGGGATGAACACCGTATGTTTTGTGCGGCTAAAGCATTCCCCCTGCCGCCTTCCATGCCATTTTCTGCGGTGATGGAGCAAATTATACCGGAGGCGTTTGGTCAGCACCCCGAATTTAGTCAAATCAACTGGGATAGCGTTGAGTGGATGTTGAATAACGAGCCGTTTAAGCCGCAATTAGATGTCAGTCTGGAGGCTCAGGGTGTAGATCATAAGTCGCTGATCCGGTTTAAAACACCAGGGTTAACTGGCTACAACGGTTTAGGCGTTTAAGTCGATAGCATTGCCGGAGATTGCAGGGATAAGCGCCTGTTTTTTCCCTGACTATGGCGGGGTGCTGGCCTGGCTGGTAACCCCGTAGCAAGGTGAAAATATGAGTTATGAAGTGACAGTAGAACCAACCGGTGATGTGATCGAGGTTGAAGAGGGTCAGACCATTCTGGATGCAGCCCTGAGACAGGGTGTGTGGTTACCCTTTGCGTGTGGCCATGGTACCTGCGCTACCTGCAAAGTACAGGTTCTAGAGGGTGAAGGTGACCTGGGTAATGCTTCTCCCTTTGCGCTGATGGATATGGAGCGGGAAGAGGGTAAGATTCTGGCCTGCTGCTGTACTCCTGAATCCGATATGGTGATTGAGGCTGATATCGACATCGATGAAGACTTTGCAGGTTATCCTGTGTTGGATTTTGTTGGCACAGTAACCGAAATCCAGGACTTGTCGCCGACTATCAAAGGGATATTTTTTGAGCTGGATAATACGATGGAGTTCCAGGCCGGCCAGTATATCAATCTGAATATCCCGGGGGTGGAGGGTAACCGCGCATTCTCAATCGCGAATAAGCCTTCCGATGGAAAAGTGCTCGAACTACATGTCCGCATGGTACCGGGTGGTGCGGGTACGACTTATCTACATGAACAGCTTCAGGTGGGTGATACCCTGGATGTCAGCGGGCCGTACGGGCAATTTTTTGTTCGTAAATCGGATGAGCAGGGAGCGATCTTTATTGCGGGAGGTTCCGGCTTATCAAGCCCGCAGTCGATGATTCTGGATATGCTGGAAGAGGGTGATGGGCGTCAGATTACCTTACTGCAAGGCGCGCGGAATGTCTCTGAACTGTATAACCGTGAGCTATTTGAAAACCTGGCTAATGAGTTTGCTAATTTCACCTATGTGCCTGCGCTAAATGCGCCGGAAGAGGGGGATAACTGGACTGGCTTTACCGGCTTTGTTCACGAAGCTGCTAACGCGCACTTTAATGGCCGTTTTGATGGAAATAAAGCCTATCTTTGTGGCCCTCCGCCGATGATTGATGCCGCTATTACGACACTGATGCAAGGCCGCTTGTTTGAGCGTGATATCCATATGGAACGTTTCGTTACTGCTGCTGATGGTGCTGAAGAGCAGAATAGGTCGGCACTGTTTAAAAAGATATAGCGCTTTAAAGAAATTGCCACGCTGATATTTCTAGCTGGGCATCGTTCAATAATAATAAAAGCCGCAATTGCGGCTTTTATTACTATTTCTTAGCCAGATAGTTTATCAGTCCGTCGGTGAAGGTTTTAACCTTGGTCGAAAGATGTTGTCGGTGTGGATAGATAATATTGACCGGTATGGCTCGTTGCGAGTGCTCTTCGAATAATGGAATAAGCTCTCCTTGTGCAATCAGACTTTGTACGGCAAAGTCCGGACAATTAGCAATCACTGTTCCGGTCCGGGCCATGTTCGCTGCTGCCAGTGCACTGTTTACTCTGGTGACGAAGCGGGGTTTTATCTCAACCTGCTTATTGCCTCTCTGAAAGCTCCAATTCGCTCCTTCTCGAAGATTGCTGTCAAACACGCAAGGCAACTCTGATAGTTGTTCAAGTTGTTCTGGCCTGCCAAATCGTTCGATAAATTCAGTTGTGGCACAAAGGATCATTTTGCGGTCCCCTGCTGAGCGGGCGATCAGGCTGGAATCTTCCAGGTTACCTACACGAATGCCCATATCAAAACCTTCGCCTATCAGATCGACATAACGGTCACTCAGCATCAGGTCGATATTCAGTTCTGGGTT
>JAIBCZ010000268.1 GCA_024679645.1 Amphritea sp. | reverse complement strand
GATACCGACAAAGCCAACCGAAGCGGCGGTCAGGCGGCCGGAATATTCGGGTGATTCAGGCCAAAGGTACTGATAGCCAAAGCCGTTCAGGCAGAGCTGAAAGACAATGTAAGTCAGCAGATATACGGCATAAGTCAGAAACAGTGCATCCCTGAGCTTGAGGTAGAATGCAGCGGCGACCATCATCAGTAAAATCATGACACTGTAATAACCGCCTAATAGCAGATTGCTATTATTCAGATGGTTTATAAAGGCGCTGTTGCTCCAGAGGTTCAGGGCTATCTGAATACTGCCTTCAGAATCCATACGGAGATAGTAGGTGCGGGTTTCTCCAGGGTGGCTGGGCAGTTTAAATACAAAGTTTCTGAATTGATACTCGCGCTCGACAAAGGGTCTGGATTCACCGGCCTCGGTTAGCTGAAAGCTGCCGTCGGACTGGGGCAGATACAATTCGATATTGTCGATACGGGGATTGGCAAACTCCAGTAACAGGGGAGGGGTGTTTTCGTTTTGATATAAGGTGAAGCGGATCCAGTATGGGGTTGAGGTAAAACCCAGATTACTTCCGGTTTTGGCGATGGGTGCGAACGGGATGTTTGAATTCGGTGCAACAATATCGGTGATATGAATAGCCCGATTTGCATCTGCTGCTAATTCTAGCGACGAAGTAATTGATAGCTTGTCAGTAAACCGGTCAGCAATGATTGCATTTGCGTTGGCTAAAGGACTGCTAATGATCAGCAGTAATAACAGAAGACCGTATATCGATAGCAGAGCTTTGGGAGAGGACTTATTTACAGCGTCCATAGCTAACACCCCTGGTACTGAGGCTGAGTTCTTAAGTCCCTGAACACCTGGGACCGGTCATCATATTGGCCCCTTTTTTGTACCTGCGGCGACATTAGCATACGGTTTTACATATTTCATTGATCAAAAACATTAGTTCACAGGTAAAAAGCTATAAATCTAGTCAGCATATAGACGAGCATTAAAATAGAGTAATTGTTTAAATTTATGACATTCATATGGATAGCCTATGTGGAAATATCAGCTGGCTTATTGAGGTGAGTTAGTCTGTGTTTATTTATCTTCTGAAAGCCTTTTTAAGCTTCTTTTAAGTACTTCTCATTAAGATAGACGTTATAGAAGATCGGTCATTGATATGAGCGATAGAGGAGAGAGAAGATGCCGAATTTAGATTCACCCCAGGAAATAAAAGTATGGGACCCCTTCGTCAGGATTTTCCACTGGTCACTGGCATTGTTTTTTACGGTTGCTTATCTGACAGAAGATGATTTTGAAACGGTGCATTTTTATATGGGCTATGCCATCAGCGCCCTGATCGGCTTTCGTCTGCTTTGGGGAATCGTCGGACCAAAATATGCGCGTTTTAGTAGTTTCATTACCGGGCGTGACAAAGTGGTGAGTTATTTAAAGTCCCTGATAACTGGGAATGCTGAGCATTACGTTGGTCACAATCCGGCAGGGGGCATGATGGTGGTCGTGCTGTTGCTGATGTTGGCAATGACTTGTTTTTTCGGCATGACGCTGCTGGCATTCGATGCTGGTGGGCCACTGGCTGGCACCTTTGTCACGGTACTTAATGAAGATCTGGTTGAAGAACTGCATGAGCTCTGTGCTAACGGTACGTTATTACTGGTGTTTGTTCATATTGCGGGCGTAATTATCAGCAGTTTTCTACACCGGGAAAATCTTATTAGGGCGATGATCACCGGTGTTAAAAAGGTGGTGGCTAAAAAGGATAAAGGAGAGGCGCATGTGGGTAAATAGATGGTTGTTAGCAGGATTGTTATCTAGCTTAGCGATTACCGCGAACGCAGGTGTTGTCGATCAGAAGCTGGATCAGTATCGCGCTCAGGGCGTTGATAGTTTTAATCCTGAAGCAGGATATGAACTCTGGCGGTCGGATAACAACGGCCGCAGTTGCACCCAGTGTCACGGTGCCAAACCAGACAGTGTGGGTAGGCATGCGAAAACTGGAAAGGTGATCAAACCGATGGCGCCCTCGGTTAACCCCAAACGTTTAATCGACAGCAAAAAAATCGACAAGTGGTTTTTGAGAAACTGTAAGTGGACTTTGAAAAGAGAGTGTACTGCGCAGGAAAAGGGCGACTTCTTAGTCTGGCTCAGGGAGCAATAAAATGGTGAAGCTAAGTATGAAAAAAGTGGTGAGTTATCTTCGCTGGGGTGTGGCAGGTGGTTTTCTGATTGCGGCCTGGGGGCTCGGTCTGACCGGGGTGAGTATTGCTTCGGGCAGCTATGGCGGGCGGTCCGATAATTCTGCTGAAGCGATGCTGTACAGGGATGAGTGCGGAGCTTGTCATCTGGCCTATCCGACAAGGATGTTGCCAGTCGATAGCTGGACTGAGATTATGGCTACACTGGAAGATCATTTTGATGAGAATGCGGAAGTCTCTGATGAAACCGCTACGATGATCAGTGCCTATCTAACGGATAATGCGGGTAAACCGGGCCGTGGAATGTTAAAAAGAGTGAAGCCTGATGCGCCCCTGCGTATCACTGAACTGCCATACTTTGTTCATGAACACGATGACGTGCCCGGGCGAATGGTCAGCGGTAATGACGAAGTGGGAAGTTTCAGTAACTGTAATGCGTGCCATCAGCGCGCCGAAAGCGGAGACTTTGATGAGGATTCGGTCCGTATTCCTGGCTATGGTCGTTGGGATGATTAACCCGGCTTATGCCGGATCTGATATTAGCGATAAACAGGTGAGGGCCTGGGTGAAGGAAGGCAAAATTCTACCTTTCGAAGAGATCTACGCCCGTAATAAAGATCGTTTGTCCGGTCACTTGCTCGATCTGGAGATAGAGCAGGAACATGGCCGTATAGTCTACGAAGCTGAGTTGCTGGACGCTCATGGCGATGTCTGGGAGCTGTATATCGATGCGGTTACCGGCGAGGTAGTTAAAGAGGAACACGACGATTGAGAATCTTACTGGTCGAAGACGATCTGGATCAGGCCGGGAGCTTAAAGCG
>JAIBCZ010000093.1 GCA_024679645.1 Amphritea sp. | reverse complement strand
TTATTACTGAGTTTCGGTGCCATATCCGTTGTTATCGTGCTGTTAATCTTAAAGCGTATGGATAAAGTCGAAAATGAGCCCGGGCAGATCGGTACAAGTATTCGACTGATCCGGTATACCCCCTGGCTGATCGGGCAGGTTTTCAGTTCTGCTCTCCATGTCACGAAACTGATCTGGGGCTCACCTGATAAGGTTTCGCCTGCCATCGCCAAAATCAACGTAAAAGACGTTCCTGCAAGCAGCCGTGTGCTTTATGCAAACTCAATAACCCTGACTCCAGGCACATTGAGTGTGGATCTGGATGAGAATGAAGTGACCGTTCATGCGCTGCACAGGTCGTCAATCGATGAACTGAAAGAAGGTCAGATGGAAAAGAAAATTACCGGTATCTGGGGTGAAAACAAATGACGGATATTCTGGCAGCAGCCTGCATAGCTATTCTGGTGGTCATGGCAATCGCGCTGGTCAGGGCATTTAAGGCACCTACGGTTTACGACCGGGTACTTGGTGTAAATATGTTCGGCACCAAGACTGTTCTGTTTATTGCCGCTAGCGGATTTCTGATGGGTCGACCAGATTTTCTGGATATCGCCATAGTCTACGCGTTGATTAATTTTATTGGGATGGTCGCGGTACTTCGATTCTTCGAATATACCTCACCCATTGAATAACAACTGAGTATAAGTGATAAGCCATGGATTTCCTGGATATTGTCAGCAGCATACTGCTTCTCGCAGGGGTGTTTTTTGGATTCAGCGGCGCTGTCGGGCTGTTCCGGTTCCCGGATTTTTTTACCCGGATACACGCAGCCAGTGTGACTGATTCCATCGCCGCTATTCTGATTATCGGTGCTTTACTGTTACAAACTTCATTTGATCTGAATACGGCCAAGTTAGTGTTTATTCTGCTGTTTCTGATGGTTACCAGTCCCACGGCCTCCCATGCCCTGGCAAAATCTGCCCGCCATGGTGGATTACTTACACTGGCAGAAACCCGCCCGCAAGATAAACAGGGGAGTGCTAAGTAATGGCCGAGTTTATCGATCTGGTGCTGTTGGCAATGCTAGCACTGACCGCCTTGCGGATCATTTTCTTAAAAGACCTGTTTGCCGTTGTGATGCTGTTCGGTATCTACAGTTTTTTATCCGCTTTGATATTTCTTAACCTTGATGCTGTTGACGTAGCTTTTACTGAGGCCTCGGTTGGTGCGGGTATCTCTACGGTTCTGATGCTTGTCACCCTGGCAATAACTGGTCGCAAAGAGAAACAGAGTACACACTCTTCGCTACTGCCGCTATTTGTTGTCCTGGTCACAGGTGCTGCGTTAATTTATGGCACGCTCGATATGCCTCCTTTCGGACATCCCGATAATCCAGTGCATCAACATGTTGCACCTCGTTATATTGAAGAGTCACCGAAGGAAGTCGGCTTACCTAACATGGTTACATCGGTGTTAGCGAGCTATCGCGGCTTCGATACGCTGGGTGAAACGGTCGTAGTGTTCTCTGCTGTTATTGGTGTTCTCTCACTGTTGGGAGTAAGACGTAAGAAGAAAAAAGACCTTGAGTCGGGTCTGGAGTCACATAGAGTGTTGCATGTGGTTGCTAAAATCATTATTCCTCTGGTGATTCTGTTTGCCTTATATGTTCAGTTCCATGGTGATTTCGGCCCGGGAGGAGGTTTCCAGGCCGGTGTAATCGCAGCAGCTGCTTTTATTCTGTATGCATTGATTCTCGGGCTGCCTAAAGCGTTTGCAGTGGTAGGGCCCCGATTCTTACAGTGGATGGCGGCTGCTGGTGTACTGCTCTATGCCAGTGTAGGGCTGTACAGTATGTATATGGGCGGTCATTTCCTTGATTACAATCAACTCGCCACCGACCCGGTAGCCGGTCAGCACTACGGCATTATCATTATTGAGCTGGGTGTGGGGGTTACTGTGTTTGCGGTCATGCTGAATATTTTCTATGCCTTTGGCAGCCAGGCAGAGAGGTCAAACGTCCAGTGAGCTTTATTCTCGATTATTACAACTACTGGGTCGTCGTATTTCTGATGATGGCCGGTTTTTATATTGTTATTTCTGCAAATAACCTGGTTAAGAAGATTGTTGGCCTGAATATTTTTCAGACCTCGGTCTTCATGCTCTATATCTCTATGGGTAAGGTCAGCGGAGGAACCGCTCCTATCGTTGTTGAGGGAGTTACTCAATATTCAAATCCTCTTCCTCACGTCCTTATCCTTACAGCCATTGTTGTGGGTGTTGCTACAACGGCGGTGGGTCTTGCACTGATTGTCCGGATCAAACGAGCTTACGGAACTGTTGAGGAGAACGAATTTGATAATAAGGATGATGTTATCTGATGCTTGAACAACATTTAGCAGTACTTCCTATTATTTTACCCCTGATTGCTGCGCCACTGGCACTTATCCTGGGGCGATCAATATTTTCCTGGGGCTTTGCCACCCTGGTCAGTGGCCTGGCATTTCTGCTGTCCTGGCAGCTTCTGGCAGCCGCGCTATCTGATGGTGTGCTCAGCTATGCCGTAGGCGGTTGGGCGCCTCCCTGGGGGATCGAGCTACGAGTTGATGCTGCCAATGCCTTTGTATTGCTGGCGGTAACTGCCATCTCTACACTGGTATTGGTTTATTCGAAACACAGCATAGAAAAAGAGGTGAAAGCTGCCAATCACTCTCTTTTCTACACCGCACACTTATTATGCCTGGCGGGCCTTTCAGGCATATTGATAACAGGTGATGCGTTTAACCTTTTTGTATTCCTGGAAATCTCTTCCCTGGCAACCTACACCTTAGTGAGTCTGGCTTCAGACAGGCGTTGTCTTACCGCCGCTTTCCGTTACCTGGTGATGGGTACAATCGGTGCGACCTTCATCCTCATCGGTGTTGGTTTGCTGTATATGAAAACCGGCACCCTGAACATGCTGGACCTGGCAGAAAGAATCGACCTTTACGATAGCAGTCGCACGATTAACACCGGACTTGCGTTCATCATGGTTGGTGTCAGTATCAAGCTTGCACTATTTCCACTGCATATGTGGTTGCCGCCGGCATATACCCATGCGCCTTCGGCAGTGACAGCATTCCTGGCCAGTACCGCTACAAAAGTTGCGGTCTACGTCATGATTCGCTTTATCTTCACGGTGTTCGGCATTGACCATGTGTTTGTTGATATGGGGATGGGCCTTATCCTGATGGCGCTGGCCGTTGTCGCTATCTTCAAGTGCTCCTATATGGCAACCGTACAAAGCAACGTTAAAACCGTTCTTGCCTACAGTAGTGTTGCCCAGATTGGCTATTTGGTTCTGGGGCTTAGCCTGGTCAGTGTATCCGGACTCATGGCCAGTATGATCCATATCTTCAACCATGCGCTGATGAAGGGTGCCCTGTTTATGGCTGTGGGTGCAGTGTTTTATCGCGTTGGCTCTGTTGATATCAAAGACTTTGCCGGATTAGGTCGAAAAATGCCGCTGACGATGGCGGCGTTTACCATTGCAGGTCTGAGTATTATTGGTGTGCCGCTTACCGTAGGTTTTGTCAGTAAATGGTACTTAGTCATTGCGGCGCTAGAACAGGATCAATGGCTTGTGGCTGCGTTGGTTTTGGTCGGTTCACTCTTTGCGGTTATTTATATTGGCCGGATTATTGAAGCTGCTTACTTTCAAAAGCTTCCTGAATCACGGAGTTCAGAAAATATTAAAGAGGTTTCATGGCTGATGCTGGTTCCTATGTGGGTTCTTGTTATTGCCAACATCTACTTCGGTATTGATACCAGCCTGACAACCGAAGCGGCGAACAGCGCTTCAGAATGGCTTTTTCAAACTAACAGTATGTTAGAAAATAAGGTGATGGAAGGCGAAGTGTTGGAAGGCCATGCGATAGAAGAAAAGGCGCAGGAGGTTTCTTCATGAATCTCTGGCAAGCACTGGAACCTGCACAGTTAATTACATTATCTATCTGTGTCCCGTTCGTTGGCGCGCTGCTTGTTATCGCAACGGGGAAAGTACCCAACCTGCGTGAAGCTGTGACACTGATAACAGCGGCAATACTGCTCAGTCTTGTTCTGGCAATTACTGATTATACATTCCTGGGAACAACGCTTGAGCTGGATGTGGTTGAGCTGTTTCCTGGGCTTGGCATCAGCTTTAATGTTGAGCCATTAGGTGTTCTGTTTGCTCTGGTGGCCAGTTTTCTGTGGATTGTCACCAGCATATACGCCATCGGATATATGCGGGGCCATAATGAAATAAATCAGACACGCTTCTTCTGTTGCTTTGCTCTGTCAATCAGTTCTGTCATGGGTATCTGCTTTTCAGGAAACCTGCTGACGCTGTTCATTTTCTATGAAGTGCTAACTCTCTCCACGTATCCTTTGGTAACACACGCTGGCAACGATGCGGCGAAGCAGGGGGGGCGGATCTACCTGGGTATTCTTCTGAGTACCTCAATCGCATTCTTACTATTCGCGATACTTGGCACTTATGCTCTGACTGGAACGCTGGATTTTCGTGCTGGGGGTATTTTTGATGATTCACATAATAAGGTCGTTCTCAGTGTCCTGCTGGTTTTGTTCTGCTACGGTGTTGGTAAAGCGGCTATTATGCCTTTCCATCGCTGGTTACCCGCTGCGATGGTTGCACCTACTCCGGTAAGTGCCTTATTACACGCGGTTGCTGTCGTAAAAGCCGGCGTATTCAGTATTCTGAAAATCATTATCTATATCTTTGGTATTGAAGGCCTGAAGGATCTGGTGACAACCGATGTCATGCTATATATCGGTGCGGCGACAATAGTGCTGTCATCCTGTATCGCCATGACTAAGGATAATCTGAAGGCACGACTGGCCTATTCAACTGTGAGCCAGCTTAGTTATATCGTGGTAGGTGCGCTTCTCGCTTCTTCTATTGCCAGTGCCGGTGCTGCTTTGCACATCGCTACGCATGCGGTTGGGAAGATCACGCTGTTCTTCTGTGCCGGTGCCATTATGGTCGCCAGCCATAAGAAAAACATAAGCGATATGGCTGGTCTGGGTCGCAAAATGCCCATTACGTTCGCTGCGTTTGCCATCGGTGCTATCAGTATTATCGGTTTACCGCCTATGGCGGGCACATGGAGTAAATGGTATCTCGCCATTGGTGCACTAGAAACGGATAAATTCATTATTGTGGCGGTACTGATGGTGAGCTCTTTATTGAACATAGCGTACCTGTTACCGATTCCTATCAAGGCCTTCTTTAGTAAGCCTGCTGAAGGTGCAGAGCCATGGCGCTGGTCGCAGACTAAGGAAGCGCCGCTACCGATTCTGGTTGCCCTGACCGTCACTTCTGGTTGTTGTCTGGCAATGTTCTTCTATCTTCAGCCCCTGGTTGACCTCGTTAATCTGATTCCGGGAGTCTCAACCAAATGACAGTCTCAACCGATATGACAGTCTCAACCGATATGACAGCTTCTACGGATATGAGCGCTTCAACGAATAGGGGGGAAAGCTAGATGTCTGATAATCATCATTCAGATGGCTGGTTTGATAAGCCAGAAAACGTAAGAAAATTGTTAAGAGTTTTCTATGTTATCTGCGGACTGTTAGTCCTGGTTGATTTTATCGTGCACCGGCATGTCTACCATGACTGGGAGAACATCCCGGCCTTTTATGCAATTTATGGTTTTGTTGGTTGTGTTGTTCTGGTGCTGATCGCAAAAGAGATGCGGAAGTTCCTGATGCGTGGGGAAGATTACTACGATGAATAGTGTGATACCGTTTCTTCCTTTGATGCTGGCTGCTCTGGCGGCCATTGTGCTGCGGGGCTGGTTACGTAATCTGATAATGATAGCAGCACCCATCCTGGGTGCAGTTAACCTGATGGGGATAGAGCAAGGTGTGTTCTGGTCCCTTGAGTTTATGGGTTATGCTATGGAGCCGGTCAAGGTAGACAAACTCAGCCTGATGTTTGGCTACCTCTTCCATCTCGCTTCTTTGATCGCTGTTATTTATGCGCTTCATGTTAAAGATACTATCCAGCATGTGGCAAGCCTTGCTTACGCAGCAAGTGCTGTAGGGGCCGTATTTGCTGGCGATCTGCTGACGCTGTTTATTTTCTGGGGACTGCTCGCACTGACCTCGGTATTCCTTATCTGGGCTCGCCGGACGGATCGCGCTTACTCTTCTGGCATTCGTTACCTGATCATTCAGGTATTGTCTGGTGTCTTGTTGCTCGTGGGCGTCTTGATTTTTGCCCAGGTAAATAACAGTTTGTTGTTCACTCACATCGGCTTGCAACATGAAGGTATAGCCCAGGTCGGTGCCTGGTTGATTTTCTTTGCCTTTGGTATCAAGTGTGCGTTCCCGTTTATGCATAACTGGCTAACCGATGCTTATCCTGAGGCGACGCCAAGCGGTACCGTTTTCTTGGCCTCTTTTACGACGAAGGTGGCAGTGTACGCCTTCGCCCGGGGTTTTCCGGGTGAGGAAATTCTTGTCTGGATAGGCGTCACCATGGCGTGTTTTCCAATCTTCTTTGCCGTAATCGAAAATGATTTGAGACGTGTACTGGCTTATAGTCTGATCAACCAGATCGGCTTTATGATAGTGGGCATTGGTATCGGTACTGCTATCGCCTTAAATGGTGCCGTAGCTCACGCCTTTAACGACGTTATCTTTAAAGGCCTGTTGATGATGAGCATGGGTGCGGTATTGCACATGACAGGTAAAATCAATGGCTCTGAGCTGGGGGGGTTATATAAAAGTATGCCCAAAACCACTGTGCTCTGTATTGTCGGTGCAGCCTCTATCTCTGCTTTTCCACTATTCAGCGGTTTTGTCTCTAAGTCGATGATCATGGCTGCTGCTGTTGCTGAAGGCTATGATGTGGTTTGGCTGTTGTTGCTGTTTGCTGCTGCCGGTGTATTCCATCACGCAGGAATCAAGATCCCTTATTTTGCTTTTTTTGCTCATGATTCGGGTATTCGTACAACTGAACCACCTAAGAATATGCTTGTTGCGATGACATTAGCAGCCATCGCATGTGTTGTTTTAGGTACTTTCCCTGCCCAGACGGTTTACGCCCTGTTACCCTGGGAGCATAGCTATCAGCCCTATGATGTTACTCACGTGTTAACTCAGCTTCAGTTGCTGTTTTTCTCGGCGCTCGCCTTTGTATGGCTGAACCTGCGTAATATGTATCCGCCTGAGCTACCATCGACCAATCTCGATGCTGATTGGTTATATCGTAAGCTTGCGCCAGCTTTTGTAACAAGGCTTGCGAGTACAGTCTACGGTTCATATACCAACGTTGAGAAGTCAGTGGCTATTTCGATCAAGCGGATGGTCCAGAATTCATATGATGCAGAGTCAGGCAAACCGAAAGGATACTTCGCAAGGCTTTGGCCAACCGAAACCATGGTCGTTTGGGTCGCGGTATTGCTAGCGATTTATCTGATATTTTATTACATACATGATCTGCTGTAATCATCCTGAGTGCTTCAGTATAAGGTAGTAAAGTTGTGGTTTAACCGACACTCTTTGGCATCCATGTCATCCTGTCACACATACTTTTAGTGATTAAGCCCATTTTATGAGACTAAATCGACCGCGCTTTACTCGATACTTTTCGGCTATTTTGATGAGGTGTTTGATAAGTATATTCCGTGTATTGAATCATCATCCGTTTAGTTGACGCCTTCTAACTATCGGATGGAGCAAGTATATGATCCCTTAGATGAGGACGTGAAGGTTCTGCTTGGAAAAGGGATCTGGGCACTTGGGGTACTCTCAAACCGCGTAATAAAGAGCTTCAAGATTGTCTTCGTTTTAATTCCATTATTAGTGCTAGAATGCCCGCCAAATTATGGGGGCTAAAGCTTGGCTTTGTCTTCGTTTTAAATACCCCAATACAAGTGTATTGATGAAGCCATAGCGAAGAGCGTTTGTTCTTTCTTAATCTGCAGGTTACTTATATACCATTCTACTTCTGCCGGTATTCGCTGGTGGCGGGCGGTTGTTCTTTTTACTGTTTTGTAAAAGTCAGCACTTTTTGACGAGTAAAAAATTGATATTTAGTCGGTAATTTCTACCTGCTATGTCATCCCACTGTCGTTGGGATGGTAATTTAAATTAAGACCGAGTCTTTGAACAAAGATAGATAATTGAGGGTGAGTAATGGCGATAGGCTTTGATTT
>JAIBCZ010000235.1 GCA_024679645.1 Amphritea sp. | reverse complement strand
GCCTCGTTGGAGCTGCTATGTTGAATATGGATTTTAATAAGTCAGTATCGGTTAACACCCAGGTAAAAGACTGGGTTGCCAGCCCAATGCCTGGCGTTGTACGTAAACCCTTGGCAAGAGAAGAGGCTGAGCAGGGTCATGCGACCAGTATCGTACGTTATGAGCCAGGCGCCTCATTTTCATCACACGGGCACCCTAAAGGAGAAGAGATTCTGGTATTGGAGGGTGTTTTTTCTGATCAGACTGGCGATTATAGTGCCGGTACCTATTTCCGTAACCCTGAAGGTTTTAGTCATGCTCCCTTTAGTAAGGAAGGCTGTACGATTTTGGTTAAACTACATCAGTTTCAACCCGATGACTCAGTCCATCTGGCCATTCAGACAAATAAAGCACAATGGCACCGGATGAATGATTCTCTTGAATGCCTGGATTTGCATCAACACAAAGATGAGCAGGTGTTCATGTTGCGTAGTGCAGCTGAGATACAGGTAGATCTTAGTGAAGCGATAAAGGGCCTTGAAGTCTACATTATCAATGGTGAACTGCGAGAAAATAGCCAGCGTTATAGCGCAGGGTGCTGGTTGCGCCGTCCTGGTCTGAATAAAAACAGCCAGAACGATTCTAATGAAGATCGTTATCAATTAGGCCCTGATGCTCTTATCTGGGTCAAGATAAACCATCTGTAGGCTTTTATGCGTATTATCTTAAGTCGAAAAGGGTTTGATTCCTCTTCGGGCGGATGCCCTAGTCCGATCTTGCCCGATGGGCGCATGGTTTCGCTACCAATACCCGATTCCAGATCAAAGGTCAGATATCGGGATCTGAAACTTGCTGATGTGAATGCTGGCCGATTGGTCTCACAGCTTACCCGTAGCAAAATTATAGGGAGTAATGGTGCGCATCTTGACCCTGATCTTGATGTTGGGCATTTTCCAAGAATGTCGGGCTGGCGACCTCTGTTGGGGCAAACTGGCTCAGCTCAGGGACATCTGCAGAAGCAGGGAGTTGAGTCAGGCGATATCTTCCTGTTTTTCGGGTTGTTTCGTGATGCCGAAATACACAATCGTCGTTGGCGCTTTGTGCCTGGCAGTAAACCCCGGCATGTTATTTGGGGATGGCTGCAGATCGATGAGATTCTGTCGGTTGATAGCCTGGATAACGATGCTTATCCTTGGCTGAATTACCATCCCCATCTGCACGGTGAACCTGATAAAAATAATACCTTGTATTTAGCCCGTGATTCTTTTTCTCTACCGGGCATGGACGAGGTGTCAGGCAGCGGAACTTTTGATCGGTTTCATCCTCGATTGCAATTGACTCAAACAAGTTCAAATAAGCCTAGCCAGTGGCAACTGCCTAAATGGTTTTCCCCCGACGATCGCCCACCACTGAGTTATCACTCTAAAGCTGAGCGATGGCAGGAAACTCAATCCCATTGCTTGTTGAATGCAGTAGCTCGCGGGCAAGAGTTTGTGCTGTTGGCGGATCAATATCCGGAAAGTAGTGATTGGATTCGCGGACTTATAACGGCTACATAGAGATTTTAAGGCTTACTTGTATTCCATTTTACTGTTCAACCTAATCAATATTTTCTTCAAACTGTGTAAGTGCTCGCCGCTCTGAATGCGGCATGCCGGGCTCTCTTTCATGAGTTATCGGTTTATTATCAATTTTTCAGGGTTGACTGAATTAAAGCCACATACCTAATAATCTGAGTCAGAAATTTGTTAGTCTCAGCTAACCGTTAAGCTTTTTTTCCAGCTAACATGACTTAAAAGCGGTAAATAAGAGAAGTTATTATGCAACTGAATGCTGAACAGCTCCGTGAGCTTCTGCCCTGGGATCAATTGATTACAGCGCTGAATGCTATTTTTACTAAAGAAGTTTGTGCGCCGGTTCGCCATCATCATAGCATCAAGACTCCTGGTGATCCTGACGCGACATTACTGTTGATGCCAGCCTGGCTGGAAGGCGAGTATCTGGGCGTGAAGTTGGTCAATGTCTTTCCCGGTAATAACCGTCGAGGACTTCCCGGGCTGAACAGTAACTATATATTATCGTCCGGGAAAACCGGAGAACCGCTGGCGCAGCTTGATGCTAACGAGTTAACCGCCTTGCGTACGGCTGCAGCATCGGCAATGGCATCCCGTTATCTGTCTAAAGAAGACGCTTCTGAACTACTGATGGTAGGTGCTGGACGGATGAGCCGCTATCTGGTGCCTGCGCATATGAGCGTCAGACCGATTAAAAAAGTCAGGGTCTGGAATCGCAATGAGACGGCCGCCAAAGAATTTGTCAGTGATCTGATAAGAGATGGTGTAAATGCTGAAGTATGTCCTTTGAATCAATTAGAAACTGTCGCGCGGAAGGCTGACATTATTAGTTGTGCAACGATGTCGACAACTCCACTGATTAAAGGCGAATGGTTAAAGCCGGGTGCTCACCTTGACCTGGTAGGGAGCTTTACACCCACCATGCGTGAAACTGACAATATAGCTATGCAGCAATGTCAGGTATTTGTTGATGTGCGGGCGGGCGCTTTAAGCGAAACGGGAGACCTGATTATACCGATCAGAGAGGGGGCAATTACAGAAGATAAAATAATTGCTGAGTTTACCGAACTTTGTCGGGGAAAACATGCTGGTAGGTCAGACTTGGAAGATCCAGACAACGTTGTCACTCTGTTTAAGTCGGTCGGTGATTCACGGGAAGACCTGGCCGCTGCGGTGCTGGCTTATCAGCAATCATTGCCTTCCTGAGGCGCTTAAAATGATAGGAGCACTCAGACGTCAGGATAGGTTCTAGCGAAAATAGAAGCGGTTCTGAATAATAAACAAGCACCGCTATTCAGTGAGTGGTGTTGTTGGTTTGTGTACAGCACTTGAGATCCAGAGAAAATGTTACGGGGTAGATAATCTACTTTTAATTAGGTGTCCGACAAATCGGAATAAAACCTCTTCTTTTCAATACCAGTATGGATGAGATCAATCTCATCCTTAACCTGTAGTTACACATTAATGTCTTTTAGCGGTATTGCATTGTTCAAAAACAGACCTATAATGACGAATCGTCATTATAGGTAGATAGCCCCGAATGAGCCCACGTCAGATTGATCAAAGCACCCTGGTTGAGCGAGAGAACGTATTGCTTGATGCCGCTATGTTGCTGATTAAACAGCAAGGTGTAGAAGGGCTGACAATGGACAAGCTGGTAAAGCAGGTGTCTTTTTCTAAAGGTACGGTATACAACCACTTTACCTGTAAAGAAGATTTGATGCTGGGATTGTGTAATCGGGGAATGGGTCTTCTTGGGGCGCTATTTACGCGTGCCGGAAAATTTGAAGGTACTACCCGAGAGCAAATTATCGCAATTCATTTTGCTTATCTGCTCTATTCTCGATTGTACCCAATGATGTTTATGCTGGTGATCTCGGCGAAATCACCAGGTGTCACAGAAAAGGCATCGACGCGTAATCGTGAGGTGCATCTGCAGCTTGAGGCGAGTCTGACTACCGGCATTATCAATATTATCTGTCAGGCGCTAACGGAAGGGGAGTGTAGCAATCCTAACAATCTGGCTCCTGAGCAAATTGCGTTTGCTAATTGGTCATCGGCATTTGGCACGATTGCATTATTGAGCAAGGATTTTGAGCAGTGTGGTATTCGGGCACAGATGCAGAGTGAGCAGGCGCTGCTAGCCAATGTGAATCTGATGTTGGATGGTCTGCAATGGCAACCTTTATTTTCTGAGTTTGATTACACGCAAACGCTGGAGCGACTTCGATGCGAAGTTTTTGCACCAGAGATAGCGT
>JAIBCZ010000257.1 GCA_024679645.1 Amphritea sp. | reverse complement strand
GTTAGGCGTGGGCGCACTTTCCATTGCCATCGGTGTCTGCGGTGCCTGGCTGGTAACAATGTGCCGCTTTCCCGGTCGGCGAATTTTTGAATGGGCGCTACTTTTACCTTTTGCTGTACCCGCCTATGTCATTGCCTATGTCTATACTGACCTGCTTGAATACTCAGGTTCACTACAGATTCTTCTGCGAGAGCTGTTCGGCTGGCACTCTGCCCGGGATTACTGGTTTCCGGATATTCGCACCTTAGAAGGCGCAATTCTAATGCTGGCAATGGTGCTCTATCCCTATGTTTACCTGCTGACCCGCGCCTCTTTTCTTGAACAGTCCACCACCATTCACGATGCAAGCCGTACCTTAGGCTGCACGCCATTTCAAAGTTTTTACCGGGTTTCACTACCAATTGCTCGTCCCGCTATCGCAGTAGGGCTATCTCTGGTATCGATGGAAACGCTCAACGATTTCGGCACAGTAGATTATTTTGCTGTAAAAAGCATGAGCGCAGGTATATACGACACCTGGCTAAACATGAACAACCTCGGCGGCGCCGCTCAAATCGCCAGTCTGATGATGATCTTTGTGGTCATGTTGATTTCAGTGGAAAGGCTGGCACGGGCGAAACAGCGCCAGTTCCATAGCTCTGACCGCTTTAAAGCTCTCACCGGATATCAACTGTCTGGCTGGAAGGCCTGGGGGGCCACCTTGCTATGCGCCCTACCCGTCATCGCAGGTTTCATCATTCCGGTTTGGGTACTTGCCGGTTATGCGCTCAATAACTTAAGTCAGCTATGGACGCGTGATTTTATCACCCATGCCAGCCACAGCTTCCTTCTATCAGCCGCCGCAGCACTGCTCACTATTGTGATCGCACTGCTACTGGCCTATTCAAAACGCCTGCATAAAAAGAAAAGCCTGAAACTTGCCGCTCAATTTTCCAGCCTGGGTTATGCGATGCCAGGTGCAGTACTTGCGATAGGAGTCATTATTCCACTGGCAGCGTTTGATAATGCGGTAGACCATTTTATGGAGGAATATTTCGATATTTCCACCGGATTGCTACTCAGTGGAACCGCCTTTGCAGTCGTTTTTGCCTATGTCGTCCGGTTTCTTGCGGTATCAGTCGGCTCAGTCGAGTCCAGCCTGAACAAGATAACTGAAAGTATGGATATGGCCTCCCGTTCACTGGGGCTCTCTCCGCTACAAACCCTGATAAAAGTACACCTGCCTCTGATTAAAGGAGGCATCCTGACCGCATCGCTAGTGGTATTTGTTGACTGCATGAAAGAGTTACCGGCAACGCTCATCTTGCGCCCGTTCAATTACGATACTCTGGCAACCTATGTCTATCAGTACGCTTCGGATGAGATGCTGGAAGCTTGTTCACTCGCAGCGCTATTGATTGTTCTGGTAGGTATTATCCCGGTTATTATACTCAGCAAAACCATCTCGGGGACTCGCAACAGCATTTAGCCTTTACCGGAATAAACTAAGACGCAAAAGCTATCGGCCGATGCGCGGCCACGTGTAAAGAGACCTCTGAACCCACCTCAAACATCAGCGGCTCAAATATCTCTGACTCAATCTGACGCCCGGAAGGCAGTATCAACTGATACACAACTGAATTACCAAGAAACTCTTTCTGCTCTACCCTGGCCATCACACCCCCTTGTTCCAGGCTGGGCCTGATATCAACAGGTCGAATAAAGAGTGATAACTGCTTACCCGGCTTAGCACCAAACGGCTCGGCAAACTCAATCTTACCTAATTCCGTCTGCACTGTTGTCTCACTCAAACACTCAGCATCAAACAACTCCCCCTTACCAACAAAACCAGCAACCATTGGATTTAATGGCTGATAGTAAAGCTCTGTAGGCGTTCCCCACTGCTGTAATTGAGTATTCGCGAGGATGCCAAGCTTATCACTAATAGCAAAAGCTTCTTCCTGATCATGGGTCACCATAATCGCCGCAATTCCCTGATCCTTCAAAATAGAGCGAACTTCCAGCGCCAATTGACGACGAAGATCGGTATCCAGATTAGAAAAAGGCTCATCCATTAATAAAAGCTTAGGTTTAGGCGCCAGAGCGCGAGCCAGCGCAACCCGTTGTTGTTGTCCACCTGAAAGCTCATGGGGATAACGAGAAGATATATCAGGAAGTTCAACCAGCTTCAGCAAGCTCTGGACCGCTTTCTTTTTCTCTGAAGAGCTTCGCCCACTTAAACCAAAAGCGATATTATCAAACACATTCAAATGGGGAAAAAGCGCATAATCCTGAAACACAACACCGATACCCCGCTGCTCAGGTGGCAGGGTAAAATTCAAATCTGAAATCACCTGGCCATTCTGGCTGATACTGCCAGACAGCAAAGGATTAAACCCGGCAATAGCTCGTAATACAGTCGTCTTACCGCACCCACTGGGTCCTAACAGGCAAGCGATCTCCCCCGCTTGCAACTGAAAGCTAAGTTGCTCGGTAATCACGGTCTCTTCATAGCCACAGCTAAGAGATTTCAGCTCTAACAGAGGGGGAAGTTCCAACAAGGAGGTCATAGCTTAATGCTTTCTCGACAATAGATGATAATGATTCTCGCTTTAGTTTACTCATATATTCACAACGGGTAAACGGAGATCCGTAGCAACGCTTGCTTTTTAACTAACAGACATCAATAAAGCGGCGTTTCTATGCCCAACATCGTCAAAACAGCCAGCACAATTAACCATAAAATGGCAGCACGCCGAATCAGTTTATTAAGACAAACAATCTCTTCAGCAGCCAGATGCCTGAATTCCTCAGTACCGCAATCACTACCTGATTGATGTTGCCGGTAGCTTTCTTCACCCACTGCAGCTAAAGCGATACGAAACAACCAGTCACGGGTATTCTCCTTGCCACCAACACCCGATTTAAGCTGAGCATACGCACTAACACCGTTACCAACGATAAAAAAAGTAAACCCAAGTAACCTGGCCGGAAGCCAGAGGACAGTTGCAGCAAAGTTATCAACCACTGAAGTGGTTTGTCGCTGAGTTTGCCAATTTGCCCATAAAGAGACGAACAACCCCGGAATTCCTAACAACAGAAACCAGAACAAAGTTGAGAAGAAGCCTGTTAATGATAGATAAAGATGTTGCTGACAGATTGCATAGTGAGCTTTTTGACAATCCGTCACTTCATCGGTACGACTCAATCCCATTAGTCCTGCCAGATCTAACCAGGCAGCTTGAAAGTCCCCCCGACACCAGTGTTTATAATACTTTCCTGTCAACTCACTAGGCGACCAACTTTCCAGATATAGGTACAAAGCCAACAACTCAAT
>JAIBCZ010000190.1 GCA_024679645.1 Amphritea sp. | reverse complement strand
TAGCTATCGAGAATCAGTAGCGCTTTATTAAAATCATATTGCGCAGCCGCTTCGTCATAACACCAGGCGTTCAGGGTGACACAGAGGTCGTAGAGATAGGGTGCTGAGCAGGCGTGATAGAAATCAATCAGGCCGCATAGTCGGTCACCTTCAAACAAAGCGTTATCAGGAAAAAGATCAGCGTGAACCGGGCCGCTGGGGAGTGTTTCCCAGTTGATATTTCCGGCATCCAGCAGGTTATGCTGGAGTGTAAGTTTTTCGTTTTCAGTCAGATGGGGTATCAGCTGTGTACCCAGCTCAGTACACCACTGATGGATATGGACCTGTTTTTCGTTACTTAATTTCTCTGACACCTGATGCATCCGCGCTAACGTCAGGCCAATAACGCTGGCTTGTTGGTCTGTTGGCGCCTCCAGAGGGCTGCCTGACAGACGCGACATCAGGACGGCAGGGCGATCATTTAGTTGCCCGTAGAGGCTATTGTTTTCCATATGTATCGGCTTGGCACAGGCAATACCCTGTTCAGATAGCTGCTCTATGTAATCAAGAATAAAGGGCAGCTGGCCGATATCTACCGACTCAACCAGTGTTAAAACATATTGGCCATCGCTGGTAGTGACAAAATAGTTAGTGTTTTCCACCCCGGCCTCTATGCCCTGAAAACTAATCAGCTTACCTACGGCATATTGCTGCAGATACTGTTCTAATTGTGCTTGGGTTACCGGGGTGTAAACAGACATCGGTCCGCTCCTATACTCAGCAGACAGTTATTGAACCGTCTGTTAATCAGTTGTTATTGTTTAAGTCAGTGTTTTATCAGCCGCTGTATCAGGCCCTTTGGCCTGTAGATCGGCATGGTAAGAGGAACGAACCATCGGGCCGCTGGCAACATTCTTGAAGCCAAGTTGATAGCCAATCTGCTCATACTCTTTAAATTCTTCCGGCGTGACATAGCGTTCAACTGCCAGATGGTGTTTCGATGGCTGAAGGTACTGCCCGATAGTGATCATATCTACGTCGTTAGCCCGCAGGTCTTTCATCACTTTAATGACTTCCTCCTGGGTCTCGCCCAGTCCTACCATGATGCCGGACTTGGTATCTACCTGAGGATGCAGCTGCTTGAATCGGTACAGCAAATTGAGTGACCAGTGATAATCAGCGCCGGGACGGACCTTACTGTAAAGTGCTGGTACCGTTTCCAGGTTGTGGTTCAGAACATCGGGTAGTTGTTGTGAGAGCTTCTCTAAGGCGATCTCCATTCGACCGCGAAAGTCGGGTACCAGAATTTCCACCTTAAGATCATCATTCAGGGCCCGGGCTTCTTTAACGCACTCGGAAAAATGTTCCGCACCACCATCTTTAAGATCGTCACGGTCTACCGAGGTAATAACAACATAGCGTAAGCCTAATTGGGCGATGTTACGTGCTACATTCTTCGGCTCATCGGGGTCCAGGGTCATCGGACGACCATGGGCTACATCGCAGAAAGGGCAGCGACGGGTGCAGATAGCCCCCATAATCATCAGGGTTGCGGTTTTGTGGCTAAAGCATTCAGCCAGGTTAGGGCAGGAGGCCTCTTCGCATACGGTATGTAGTTTCAGATCACGCAGCTGTTGCTTAACTTTTTTAACATTGGCGTTGGAGCGTGAGTCGATACGGATCCATTCTGGTTTACGCAGTCGTTCACGGTTAGGGTCAGGTTTTTCCCGCAGGCGGGACATTTTTGACTCACCTTTGAGTTCTTTTAAAGGGATCATCTCCATCAGGGACGCCTCCAGATCAGCTTCAGCCAGTAAATAACAGATAGCCGGCATGCTCCAGAGGAGCTGTACACCGGCTTTTTAGCATTACAGTTTCAGGAGCCTGTTAGCCAGCTCCTGAAAATTATCCAGAGTGGAATTAACCCCGGTAGTAACGCTGCTCGATAAACGGTGCTTTTGATACAACCATGGGCATCTGCTTGCCACGAACCAGAGCATATACTTCGGTCTCGAGTACGGCATACTCAGTTGCGACATAACCCATCGCAACTGGGACACCCAGGGTTGGTCCGAAGCTACCGCTGGTTACTTCACCAATTTTTACGCCGTCGGCATTAACCAGCTCTGCGCCTTCCCGAATAGGTGCTTTGCCCTGAGCAATCAGGCCAACACGCTTGCGGGTGTAGTTTTTATTGGCTATCTGATCAAAGATTTTGTCAGCACCCGGGAAGCCGCCAGCGCGTTCACCGTCTGCACGGCGATTTTTGCTAATAGCCCAGATCAGGCTGCCTTCGATTGGTGTTGTTGTTGGGTCCAGGTCGTGTCCGTATAGGCAGAGGCCTGATTCCAGACGGAGGGAGTCACGTGCGCCTAATCCGATAAATTCAATTTCAGGCTGTTCCAGGAACAGGCGGCAGAGTCGGTCAGTATCAGCAGCCGGAATAGAAATTTCGTAGCCATCTTCTCCGGTATAACCCGAGCGGCTGACAAAGCAATCTACGCCATCAATGCTGATGTGACGGGAGTCCATAAAGACCAGGTCATTAACTGCGGGGCAGATACGAGACAAGGCGAGTGCTGCTTCCGGACCTTGCAAGGCAACCAGTGCACGGTCATCCAGCACTTCCAGCTCTACGCCTTCACCCAGGTTGGCTCGCATGTGAGCGATGTCTTGCTCTTTACAGGCGGCATTTACAACGACATACAGATGATCTCCGTAGTTGGTGACCATCAGGTCATCCATGATGCCGCCTTGCTCATTGGTGAATAGCGCATAGCGCTGTTTGCCAGCGGGCAGGCCAATAATATCGACAGGTACCAGCTTCTCAAGTTCAGCGGCGGCATTTTCGCCGGTTAGTTTTACCTGGCCCATGTGAGATACATCAAACAGTCCGGCATGGTCACGGGTATGCAGATGTTCTTTCTTTACGCCCAGTGGGTACTGAACAGGCATTTCAAAGCCTGCAAAAGGTACCATCTTGCCACCAAGTTCAACATGCAGGTCGTAGAGGGGGGTTTTGTTCAGTTCAGACATGGGTTTCTCCATCGTTTCTGGCGGTATGATTCACCGCGGTGTTTGTTGCAAGAGGTACTGTTCTATATAACCCGCTTAGTTAGCGGTTATTTAGCAAGCCAGTAGCTCCGCTCGATTGTGGAAAAAGCTCTGTATGCAGCAGCAACCTTTTCGACAAGAAAGCATAGGGATTGGTATTTAAAAGAAAGTCAGGGAAAGGTACCCGAACAGAACCGCGAGGTGTCCGGATACCTTTAACTTTGGCTAAATCGCTATTAACCGATAAAGATTTCTTTTACTTAGCGCTGCCTTCTGCATCAACAGGGGCACCGTTACGGGCAAAGAACTCTTTAGTCAGCTTGAATACCACAGGGCTCAGCAGAGCCAGTGCAATCAGGTTAGGAATTGCCATCATTGCATTCAGCGTATCTGCTACCAGCCAGATGAAGTCCAGGCTTACACCCGCACCAACAGGCACTGCGATGATCCAAAGTACACGGTAAGGCGCAATTGATTTAACACCGAATAGGTATTCAACACAGCGCTCTCCGTAGAAAGACCAGCCGATAATGGTAGTGAAGGCGAAGATTGCCAGTGAGATCGCTACCAGGTAGTTACCCAGGCCAGGCAGAGCTTGTGCGAATGCTGCCGAGGTTAGTGCTGCACCGGATACACCAGAAGTCCACTCACCGGAGGTAATGATTACCAGGCCAGTAATTGAACAGATGATCAGTGTATCGATGAACGTACCCAGCATCGCAACCAGACCCTGACGAACAGGATCTTTCGTCTGTGCTGCCGCGTGAGCGATAGGCGCAGAACCCAGGCCGGCTTCGTTAGAGAAGACACCACGAGCGACACCGAAACGGATAGCCATCCATACAGCAGCACCCGCAAAACCACCTTCAGCAGCTGTGCTTGTGAAAGCGTGGGTGAATACCAGATCAAGTGCAGCAGGAATTGCTTCAGCATTGATTGCCAGTACAACCAGACCTGCGGTCAGGTAAGCGATAGCCATAAGAGGTACCAGGGCACCAGCAACGCTACCGATACGTTTGATACCACCGATTAGTACGGCACCAACCAGAACCATCAGCGTGACGCCGGTTACCCAAACGTTTATACCGAAGTTAGCTTGTAGTACATCAGCGACAGAGTTGGACTGAACCGTGTTACCGATACCGAATGCTGCAACAGCACCGAAAATCGCAAACATCGTTCCCAGCCATGCCCACTTAGAGCCAAGACCGTTTTTAATGTAGTACATCGGGCCACCTACATGGCGACCTTCCTCATCTACTTCACGGTATTTAACAGCCAGAACGGCTTCAGAGTATTTGGTTGCCATGCCTACCAGAGCAGTACACCACATCCAGAACAGCGCACCAGGACCACCCAGGAATACGGCCGTAGCCACACCTGCAATGTTACCAGTACCAACGGTTGCTGACAGTGCTGTCATCAGAGCATTGAAAGGTGAGATTTCGCCTTCCTTCTCTTCTCCCTTCTTAGTGTTACGGCCTTCAAACAGTAGCTTGAAGCCTGTACCCAGTTTCAGGATAGGCATCAGGCGCAGGCCAAGCATGAGGAACAGACCAACACCAAGGATGAGGACGAGCATTAACGGACCCCAGACGATGCCGTTAATTTCGCCGATAATAGCGGTTAATGATTCCATAAATGTAGACTCCCAGAGGATTTTTTATTGTTATTGCCGATCAATTCATAGGGTTGAGAGATCGACTTATAGTTTGAAAATTCCGGTGGATAGATGGTCCACCCTGAGAACTGGTTTCTTAGAAGTCCAGATTATGGATTTAAAAGAAACAGAAC
>JAIBCZ010000161.1 GCA_024679645.1 Amphritea sp. | reverse complement strand
GATGTCCCTGCAAGGGGTTGATGTTGTCGCGGAAGGTCGTAAGGTGCGTTACGGTTCTTTTCTCAGCAATTTTCCGGAAAGAGTAAAAAATAGCTGGCGTAAAAAGCGCGGCGAGTATGACTTCAATCATGAAGTCCATGAAGCGATGATGGGCTGCCTGGCGTGTAAATCTTGTGTCGCTCAGTGTCCGATTAAAGTGAATGTCCCTGATTTTCGCTCCCGTTTTCTGGAAGCCTACTATAGCCGTTATTTACGGCCGGTGAAGGATTACATGGTTGGCGGTCTGGAATATATGATCCCCTTTCTGGCGCGTTTTCCATCGATCTATAACGGCACGATGAACAACGGTCTTGTTCGTTCGCTGTTCAAACGATGGGTGGGCATGATCGATAGCCCGCCTATCTGTACCAACAGTTTAAAACAGGGCATGGAAGAGCGTAATGTCCAGTTTGCCAGCGCTGAAACGCTGTCGGCTATAGCGCCTGATCAGCGTGATCGTTCAGTTATTATCGTCCAGGATGCTTTTACCAGTTACTTTGAAACTCAGCTGGTGTTGGATGTTATTGAGTTATTGCAGCGTACAGGTTTCAATGTGCTGATAGCGCCGTTCAAGCCGAATGGTAAGCCGCTGCATGTGCATGGCTTCAAGGGTGCATTTAATAAAGCAGCGGATGCCAATACGCGAATGTTGCAGGAGTTTACCAGTAGTGGAATCTCCATGATTGGTATCGATCCCTCTATGACGCTGACCTATCGTCAGGAGTATGTTGATGACGGGACTCGCCTGAAGATAGAGGTACAGCTATTACAGGAATGGCTGGTTAAGCACTGTGATCTGTTGAGCCTTAAATCAACGGATCTTCCTCGTAATAGCTATAAGCTGCTGGCTCACTGTTCAGAGAAAACCTCCGCCGCCGCATCAATGGCGGACTGGAAAAATATCTATCAGGCATTAGGGCAGACACTGGAACTCCAGGCGACTGGCTGTTGTGGTATGGCAGGGACCTATGGCCATGAAACTGAAAATGTTGCTACGTCGAGAAAGATCTATGATCTGAGTTGGGCTGAAGTGGTGGCTGATCCGGCTAATGAAGAAAAACTTGTTGCGAGTGGCTACTCTTGTCGAAGTCAGGTGAAGCGCCTGGATGAGAAGCAGATTCCTCACCCTGCTCAGGTGTTACTAAAGCTGCTAAAGGCGCCCGCTTAGTCGGTAGGGGCCCTGGAAAATAAAAAAAACCAAAGTACTAGTCTGTATTTTGGTTTTTTTGCTTTTGGGCTTCGATATATTTGCGATCCATCTCGCCATATTGACGTTCGTAGGATTGGGGGTCGGAGCGCCACAGACGAAAAAGTTTACGATCATTACTAGCCATGGGAGGCGGATTTAGCTTTCGACGCTGCAGTGCCTGCCAGGTGACAGGAATAAACATGACCGCAACGAATATAATGACGATAATCAGTTTGTATTCTTCAAACACAGGAGGCAGTCTCTCAGCTAAATTTAGCTTATATTAACCTTAAATAACTTAAATTTCTGCGGAAACATGCGATGACAGACTCTGATGGGAAAACAGCTGATAGATCAGCTATCTGGAATACACGTTATCGCAGTAAAGCGGAAACGATCTCCCCATTGCCTGTCGGGTTAGAGGCAAAGTTACAACGCCTGAGAAAGGGCAGAACTCTTGAACTGGCTTGTGGAGAGGGGGCTGCCTCACTACTGCTTGCGGCAGGGGGGCACGATGTCGTTGCCGTTGATTTTGCCGAAGAGGGGCTAAAAAGGCTGCAGCTATTTGCTAAGCAGCAGAGTGTCAGTGTGGATACGCATAAGTTAGATCTCAGTGCTCAGGGGGCTTTGTCCGCGTTGGGTTGCTTCGATAACATTGTTATCTTACGTTACTGGCCGGAACTGTCCTTATTGCAGCAGCTTCCGGAGTTGATGACAGCTTCTGGTCGGTTATTGATCTCTACCTTTAATCGGAATCACCATCAGCAAACCGGTTTTTCACAGCGTTTCTGCTTAGAACCGGGTGAGCTACTGAACTGCCAGCCACAACTTACTTTGGTTGAGTATGAAAATGGGGCAGAACAAGGGGGCGCACTGGATAGTTATCTTTTTGAAAAATAGCTTTCATGACGAAGGCGTTTCCTCCTATAGTGCAAGTGCAAAAAAATTGTCTATCAGCGATGATAGTCAGTTATGACATAGAACCTTGTGAAATGTATAACGGATCGATTTAAGGAGCCCAAAGTGGACGATTTATTACCTGAGTTGTGTGACCAGTTTCCTGAGTTGGTACAGGTTGTGGAGCCGATGTTTGGCAATTTTGGTGGGCGAGAGCGTTTTGGTGGTGAAATTGTTACATTAAAAGCCTTCGAAGATAACTCACTGGTACGTGAGCAGGTTGCGTTAGCAGGTGAAGGCCGGGTGTTGGTCGTTGACGGTGGAGGCTCAATGCGAAAAGCGATGCTGGGGGATATGCTGGCAGAAAAAGCAGCGGTAAACGGTTGGGCTGGAATCATTATTTATGGCGCGATTCGTGATGTAAATGCGATCAGTAATACGGACCTGGGTGTGCAGGCGTTGGGAACCCATCCTATGAAGACTGAGAAAAAAGGTCTGGGTGAATTAAATGTCGACCTGACTTTTGGTGGCGTAACCTTTAAGCCGGGTCAGTACGTATATGCAGATAACAACGGTATTCTGGTATCGCCGACAAAGCTTGAAGTAAAGTAAAAGTCGCCAGAATTAGCTGCACACTTATTACTATAAAAAATCTCTGCAGATGTAGTCTGTAGAGATTGTTTTTATTTGAGCATGGCAAATTGTAGTTATTTGAACAGATCATGGCGTAAGATCTACTCGAGATATTTTTCAACTAATCGCTTTGGATAATTATTGTGTACAAACTACTGATTTTTGATTGGGATGGAACGGTGATTGATTCCGCTGCCCGGATTATTTCGAGTATGCAAAAGGCAGCACAGGATCTTAGTCAGCCAGCGCTGACTGATGAAGCGGTACGAAATATTATTGGTTTAGGGTTGCCTGAAGCGATCAGGGTGTTAATTCCTGATGTAGATGAGGCTGTTATACCGCAGATGCGAGAGCGTTACGGTCACTATTACCTGGGTGTTGATGATACCCCGACTGAGCTGTTTGACGGGGTCGAACAGACCCTGAGTAATCTCAAAGATAAAGGCTATCGATTAGCGGTAGCTACAGGCAAGAGCCGACGGGGCCTGAAAAGGGTGTTCGAGGATACCGGTTTGGAATATCTGTTTGAGACCTCGCGCTGTGCTGATGAAACGACTTCGAAGCCACATCCCCATATGCTTGAAGAGATTCTTCAGGAAACCGGTTTGAATGCCGCCGATGCTGTTATGATCGGTGATACGGAATTTGATCTGGAAATGGGTGTCAGAGCTGGAATGGATACGATAGCAGTCAGTTATGGTGCGCATCATATTGACCGATTAACAGCCTACAAGCCTGTCTTGGTAATGAATGAGTTTCCTGATCTGGAAAGCTGGCTTGCTCAAGGCTCTGTTAAGTAAAAGTAACTGTTAAGTAATTTAAGGAGAAGTAAGTGGGCTTAAATCCCTGGGAAGCTGATGAGAGTAAGGAAGCTGATGATAGTAAGGATGCTGAAGCGATCAAGAAGTACGAGACTAAAACCAAAGAATGGCGGCTGATAGAGCGTGTCGTTATGGGTTTGCAGAAGGAGCAGCGTAGTGCTCGTCGCTGGGGGATTTTCTTTAAGCTCCTGACGTTTGGATACCTGTTCGTGATTCTTGGCATCTATATGTTTGCTGATAGCTTTGCGCCTGAGATAGATGAAAGCGGGCCCCATACAGCGGTTGTGCAGGTAAAGGGGGTGATCGCTGATGGTGAAGAGGCCAGTGCAGATGCCATTATTTATGCGCTGCGAAAAGCGTTTAAGGCTGAGGATTCTACGGCGGTTATTCTACGGATCAACAGCCCCGGTGGCAGCCCTGTCCAATCGGGATATGTTTATGACGAAGTTAAGCGTCTAAGAGAGCTTTATCCGAACAAGAAAGCATACGCGGTGATTACTGATATTGGTGCGTCAGGTGCCTATTATATCGCCGCCGCTGCCGATGAAATCTATGCCGATAAAGCAAGCTTGGTGGGTTCTATCGGTGTTGTCTCCTCTGGTTTCGGTTTTGTCGATCTGATGGAAAAGGTAGGTGTTGAGCGTCGTAATCTGATCGCAGGTGAGAATAAAACTTTTCTCGATCCCTTTTCACCATTGGCAGATAAAGATCGTGAGTTTTGGCAGACCGTATTGAATACCACTCATAAGCAGTTTATCGAACAGGTACGACAAGGGCGGGGGGATCGTTTGAAAGAGAGCGACCAACTGTTTAGCGGGCTGGTCTGGACCGGCGAGCAAGCGGTGGATCTGGGGTTGATTGATGGTTTGGGTAGCAGTAGCTATGTTGCTCGTCAGATTATAGGTGCTGAAAAACTCGTCGATTATACGCCTAAAGGAACGCCTTTTGAGCAGCTGATCGATCAGCTCGGTGTCAGCTTTGCCAAGAGCATGGCAACCCAGCTGGGGCTTAATGGTTCTGTGCAGTTGCGGTGAATATTTACTAATACTGCTCATGTTGCAATGAGATGATAAAAGGCCGATACATTAGTGTGTCGGCTTTTTTTATGCTTTATTACATCAATAAGTATCTGTTGCCGGTACTGTTAATTAATAGAGGATTTAAGCTATGTGTTATCCAATCGAAGGCAGCTGTCAGTGCGGCGGTGTAAAATACCGTTTGCTTGAAGCTCCGCTGATGGTGGTTGCTTGTCACTGTAAAGAGTGTCAGAAGCTCTCAACCAGTGCGTTCAGTATTACCGCGATGGTAAAGGCGTCTGGCATTGTATTTGAGGGTGAGATGACAGAGTGGAGCAGGCCGGCAGATAGCGGCAATATCAGCGGCGCTAAATTTTGCCCTACCTGCGGAAATCGTATATATCATTTCAATCCAGCTGAGCCTGATGTTATAAAGCTCAAGCCCTCTAACCTCTCTGATACCAGTATTATCAAACCTGTGGCCCATGTCTGGGTTAGCGAAAAACAGGACTGGTATGATATACCGGAAGGCGTCAAAGTATTTGAAAAACAGCCTTGAACATGACGCCCATTGAGTTAGCCCGTTTGGGCGATTAAACCGTACTGAAAACGGTTTGTAGCTGCCGATCCCTGAGCTGGCTTGCCGGGGTTAATATTTGGCGCTGCCAGGGAATGATTCCAAAGTACCATAAGCGCCATAAACCTATCGATGCCTGTGGGTTTTCATTCAATAGCTGTTCTATCGTCAACACTTTTCCAAGCTCGATGCCGATGGCTTCTTTATAAACAGAGTAAACCAGCTTCGAGCAAAACTG
>JAIBCZ010000169.1 GCA_024679645.1 Amphritea sp. | reverse complement strand
GGTTCGTCACTTTGGAAAACCAGGTATCGAAAATCACCTGCGTATAACCATCGGCACCTCTGATGAGATGAGAACTCTGATTGAGACACTGAAACAACACCCACAGATCTGATTATTTATTAGCGCCTGTAAACCCAAAAGCAGCCTTTTAAGGCTGCTTTTATTTAATCCCTTTACTCACTCAAGATGCTGATTTTTATTAATTTACAACACAGTCAGAAAACCCTCTTTTGGCTTTCATAGCCCCTTTTATTCAGTGATACCCTTTACTCAACAACTATCAGCCGCTGTAACAGAATGATCTACCCTTCCTTCAGTCAGGTAAATGTAAATAGCGATAACCACTAACAACATTGCATCGATCGTAATTATCCAATAAACACCTTCAAGGCTACCGCTGATATCCCGTATAAAACCCGATAAAAAATTACCCAGCGCTCCGCCAAAGCCAAAGGTAACCATACCAATACCATTGATTTGCATCGTCGCTGTCGATGAATAATGCTGATTAACCCACCCAGCGATAATTCCCCACATAGGGAAGTACATAAGGCCATACCCAAATCCGGCCAATACAGCAAAAGAAGCAGGGTCATAGACAAAAGCTAGCTGACTCAGGGCAAATCCACCAAAAACAATCAGCAACGCAACGCCGTGACCTTTACTATCAGCCAGCTTACCTGACAAAAAACCAGCGGCCATGCCGGTAACGCCTGACATCGTCCAGGTGTAACCACCCAGCGCTGATGGCAGCATAAGTTCTGCCAGGTAGGTATTAAGCCAGGTGGAAAACGGCATCGTTGCAAACCCCACCATAAAACAGATCAGGCAAGCAAAAAAAGCGGCTCGTTCCCTTAAGATAACGCTAAATAACTGCTTTGCTGACAGAGCAGTCGTAGTATCGGCTGATTGGGTAGCTGTACGCCGCTTGAGGCTTTTTAATAAGAAAAAGGTCAGAATTACAGTGACAGCCCCCAACATCCCAGCTAACACCCAACTGCTACGCCAGCCCAGCAATGGCACTACCAATAAAATCAGCAAACCATTCAAACCATAACCCCAGGCGGTGCCGCTAGAAGCGGTGGATAAACAGGTCGAGCACTGTGCAGGCCGCGCATAGCGCGTAATTAATTCAACAATAGCGCCCCAGCTAATCGCAGCGCAAGCCGCCATACAGGTCAGTAACAGCAGCACCAGCATCGGATCGTCAAGGGTAGCCATAATAAACAACAATACACTGGTCAGCGAGCCGGTTATCAGCACCAGTTTTCCCGAATCTATTCGATGCCCGATCAACCCCAGCAACATAGCCCCACCCAGATAGGACAGCTGAGTCAACGCCCCTATTGTTGCCAGATACCAGTGGCTGATGGCAATTGACTCTTGCATCAAAGGAACCATTGCAGCAAACAGGAAAACGCCAAAGCCGTGGCTTATTACCTGATTAACACCAAAAGTGGTTGTCATGCGCATCTAATACTCTCCATAACAGTTACATCGTTGTGTAAATAAATGATTAAAATCGATGTAAACCCTGAACGGGCCATCCTAGGCACTTGCCTTTATTCAGTAAATCAATAAATATTAATAACTACATTCAACATTACTGAATTCTGACATATGCGAGATCTGCCAATTGCCTTGTTACGAACCTTTATGGTCGTTGCTGGAACACTTAACCTTACCGTCGCCGCAAACCGGCTAAATAAAGCCCCTTCGACGATCAGCATGCAGTTAAACAGGCTCGAAGAGCTCGTTGCCAACCCGCTCATGGAAAGAGGTCAGCACGGAGTAAGGCTGACAGCCACAGGCATGCAACTTAAACACCATGCTCAGCAATTACTAAATTTGCATGATCAGATTGCGGGTGCGTTTCAGAACATTGATATTGCAGGAAAAGTCCGTCTTGGCACCCACGACCAGTATGCCAGCCGGACGCTGACGCCTTTGCTCAAAACCTTTATCCTGAGCTACCCCGAAGCACAACTTGAGGTGCACTGCGATCACCGTCCCGAATACCTGACCGACATGCTGGAACAGGGTAAAATTGATCTCGCCCTGGTGGAGATGCCAGCCGACACTAGGGGGGGACTACGCCTACGACGTGACGAATTAGTGTGGGTTCGTGCAAAAGACCACAGTGTTCACCAGCAAGCAGTTCTGCCACTGGCTGTGTTTGATGAGGGCTGTTACCACAGAAACTATGCCCGTAAGGCGTTGGAACAATCAGACAGACCTTACCGCATCGCTTTCACCAGCCAGAGTCGAGCCGGTGTGCTCGCGGCAGTCAGGGCCGGTATTGGCGTTGCTATTATTCCACGCCATACCCTTGAGGAAGATTTGATAATAATAGAGCAGGGTCTGCCTTCACTGGCAGAAACCGAGGTCACACTGTTTACCGCTTCACAGGTAAATGAGGCAACCCGGCGATTGGCACAAACAATTGAGGACAGCCCGTTATTTAGCAATAGCTAACGTCATCAGTATAAAGCTATGTCGAAACTTGGATACAACTATTTGAACAACGGCAAGGTTTTCAGTTGCGATTGAAATAGTGTTTAAACTTTATAATACGTCGTCACTGTGTTGATATAATCATTGCCAATTAGCCCTGACAATACCTATTCCCACCACCAGATGACGAGACAACTGGGTATGAAAACATTCCTCCGTGATAACCCTACCATCGCCTTTGGCTTAGCTTTGCCACTGTTACTGGTTGTGGTATTCCTGTTAATTTCTGGTGTTCCTGCTCTTCTGGTAGAGAAGCCAAAGTATGACCTGTTATTCGCAACTGAGTACTACAATTACCAAAAAGGGGTGCAGATTTCGGTCATCAACAACAAGGTCCAGGTTGTCGACCAGAGTCAACAACAGCATAACCAGAATCCTCGAATCTGGCGCTACACTGCAGCCACCGGTGCGGTTAAAGAGATCGCCTTTATACTGCCACCCAGCCCTATCCAATCTGGTAATGATTCCGTTACTGCTGAAACGCCGGTAAACAACAGGTTAATCGATGTGCCCGACTTAAAAGGCCTGACCGTTGATTCCTCCAACATTGCTCCCGACGGTTATACATTCAGTATGGGCAACCGCTCTTCACGTAATATTTTTGGCGGTTTATTCTATTCTTCACGCTACCGGCATGATGCTGTTCTAACCAAACGTGGACGCAGCATCAAACTACCTGATACGGCCGGTCGGTACTATCGTGGGAATACTCACCTAATAGGCTGGATCATATCGCCATGATTATATTCTTGGTGGTCATAGCCATCATACTGATTGGCGGAGGACTCTGGGTCTGGCCTCTACTGGCAGGGGCTCTTGGCATTTCCAGCGTGACCAATAAAGCTGAAGCGTTACGCCATATCAATCAACTGATGAACAGCTACGATATCACCCTCTCTGATGTCGAGGCCTCTTTTAATACCTCTGCTCCTGAGCATTCTGCAATTAATCCGCGCAGTAAAAGCGATGTTGCCAAAACGCTCTTTGCCTACCTCGGCGCAATTTTTATTGTCGCAGGCATCAGTACCTATATCGGTATGTTTTGGGACAGTATGGGCGCTGTGATGCGGGTTCTGATCACTCTGGGTATCGGCTATGTTCTCTTCATCGTCCTCGTCTCTGCCCTACATGAAAACAAATTTCCCAGGCTTATCCTGCCACTGACGTTCGCCGCTGTATTCATGATGACCGGCGGGTGGTTTGTGCTAATCCATGAACTTTTCCCACAAGGAAATAATTGGCGTACGGCGGTACTCCTTGTGTTCGCGGTGATGGCTCTGCACCAAGGTGTCTTGTTCGGTAAATATCGGCGAACGGCGCTGCTATTCACAGCACTGTTCTTTGCCTATGGTTTTTTAGAGGTGGGACTCGAGCTACTCAATATCCCTGTCCCTTATATATCCATTGTTTTAGGCGCGTCTGTATTCCTGGTAGCGACTGCGCTGGAAAAAACACCCCATTCGGTACTAACTGAACCCGCTTTGCTGATTGGTATTTGCTGGTTCAACAGCGGTCTGTTCGACCGCCTGGATCTATTCACATCAACTAACTGGGCGAGCCTGATCACCGGCATCTGCATAATAATGACAGCTTACGGTTTGCATAAAACAGGCCGCTATCCCCGCCTGATAGCGCTTGGATATTTTCTCGGCTCGATCATGGCCTATGGAGGGCTATTCGACCTTCTTCAGAATAGCGCGCTGGAACTACTCTACCTTGCCTTCACCGCATCAATTCTCTATGTCTGTGTCCTGTTGCAAAGCCGGGCACTGCTATTAACGACGGTAGTTACGATGCTCGGCTACATTGTGTACTTCTCAGAAAAGCATTTTGCGAACTCTTTGGGCTGGCCGGTGACTCTGGTACTGCTCGGCATTGCCTTTCTGGGAGTCGGAGCAATCGCCATCAAACTTAAACAACGTATTTAACCGACCAGGCAAAATTTTGCAGGCATAATGAATCTTACCTCCCAACTATAAAAAGTTGAAAAAAGTGTATGCCTGCAGAGTTATAATTGAATCTGTGAAACGACTGCCAACAATATAACTCCTCCGTTATATCAGCTATCTAAATACAGGAGACGTGAATGATCTATGCAGAGATGGAATATAATAACCACTATTCAGAGTGTCATCATGAACTTGTTAGCTATTTAGAAGAGAGGTTTTCTACTGTAGAGCACGGTCTCCAGGGGGACTCCTGGATCTGGATATTTGAAGGTGATGATAAAGTTGAAATCGATACTTTTTACTCGATGAAGCACCAGATTAAATCACCGGCGACTGATTCACCTTTAGTGAGAAAGGTTATTGAGCATATTGGCGCAAAATACAAGCTAACTATCTACGAAGAACCTGAATTTGAGCCTCATGAATAACTTTTTACAGGTACTCTGGTAGCCCGATAAACCTCAGAGATTTAATAACAGAATAGCGGGGCCCATCAGTAAACCAGCTCAACTATCAGAGCACTAATCTCTCCTTACGCATAGTCTGACTGGCTAACACTCCAGCGCCGGGCTGCTTTACTCACTACCACTAATACGGTTACCGCCCTGCTGTTTTGACAGCTGCAGACAGTCCTCAGCGCGACCGTACATGCCATCAGCACTGTCTCCCTCACCCATCAGAGTCGCCACGCCAATACTCACGGTAAAACGAACCTCAGTACCAGAGTGAGGTGCTGACAAATCAGACACCATATTACGCACCCGTTCTGCTGCCAGAATACCC
>JAIBCZ010000096.1 GCA_024679645.1 Amphritea sp. | reverse complement strand
TAACTGCCGCAGGTCTTCTGTTTCATGCTTCCGGCTAACCTCCTGCATCAGTTCGCAAGGCGCATAGGTCCAACCGGGCCGCTTAACGACTACCACATGGCAAAGGCCCAGGAGTTCCTGCCAGCGATCCCATTGAGGCAGTGAAAGGTAAGCATCCATACCCAGCACCATACAAATAGACGCCTTTTCGCCCAATTCCCGGCGAAAAGACTCCAGAGTCAATACAGAATAGGACGCATTCTCTGACAGAACTTCGCGGTCATCCGCAAATAAACCAGGTTCATCAGCAACGGCAAGGCGTACCATATCTAAACGCTGCTGACCGGTTCGCTCTGGCTGCTTACGATGAACAGGCGCTTTGGAGGGGATCAAAGTGACCTGCGACACTCCAAGCCACTGTTCAATTTCTAACGCAGTGCGTAAGTGGCCATTATGGATAGGATCAAAGGTTCCACCCATAAACACTTTCACAGACTCAGCCATCAACAGTTACTGGCGAATATGGCCATCGCCCAACACCACATATTTTTGCGAAGTTAACCCTTCAAGGCCCACAGGCCCCCGCGCATGGATTTTATCAGTAGAGATACCAATCTCGGCCCCTAAACCGTACTCAAAGCCATCAGCAAACCGCGTTGAAGCGTTAACCATCACCGAGCTTGAATCCACTTCACGCAAAAAGCTGCGTGACTTGGTATAGTTTTCAGTAATAATCGAATCGGTATGGTGAGAACCATATCGATTAATATGCGTAATCGCCTCATCCATATCACTCACCAGCTTAATCGACAGGATTGGAGCAAGATATTCAGTTTCCCAATCCTCCTCAGAAGCGGCCTTCAAGTTAGGCAGCAATGCAAGTGTAGCTTCACACCCTCGCAGCTCTACACCTATCGCCTGATAACGCTCCGCCAGCTCTGGAAGAATACTTGCAGCACGGGCCTCATGCACCAACAAGGTCTCCATCGTATTGCAGGTACCGTAACGATGCGTTTTAGAATTTATTGATACATTGATCGCTTTGGATTTATCCGCATCTTCATCAATATAAACATGGCAAATACCATCCAGGTGCTTAATCACAGCAACCTTCGCATCACGACTGATTCGTTCAATCAGTCCTTTACCGCCCCGGGGCACTATCACATCGACATATTCAGGCATTGTAATGAGTTCACCGACCGCTTCACGATCGGTTGTTTTTACAACCTGAACAGTGTCTTCTGGCAATCCAACTGCCTGCAATCCAGTCTGTATACACTCAGCAACAGCGGCGTTACTGTGAATAGCTTCAGACCCGCCCCGCAGGATGGTCGCATTTCCCGACTTGAGACAAAGACTCGCCGCCTCAACCGTAACATTGGGACGCGACTCATAAATAATACCGATCACACCTAAAGGAACGCGCATCTTACCTACCTGTATACCGCTAGGCAGATAATTCATATCGGTGATCGCACCGATCGGGTCGGGAAGAGCAGCAACCTGACGCAAACCTTCGATCATTGTATCAATCTGAGACTGCTTCAGCTCCAGACGATCTAACATCGCATCATCCAGGCCGTTTATCCGGCCCTGTTCAAGGTCTTTTGTGTTCGCCGCCACCAGCTCAATACGAGACGCATCAATTGCATCCGCCATCGCTAACAGGGCACGGTTCTTTACATGGGTATCCGCTTTCGCAATTGCACGTGATGCACTGCGTGCCTGTTGACCCAGTTCTGCCATATACTCTTTAACGTTCATAACCTTCCTTCTCCGTCGAGACCAGCCATTATACCCCTCCCGACCGCAAGGGTCATCGACAGAGAGTGCAAAAGCGAAAAAAAGCCATTTTTGCAAGGCCACTTAGCTGCTATCATCAGCAAGTTCTTCTGTCCTGGAATCTGAACCATCGGAATATGGATAAACCGCAATCTTTTTTAACATTCGCAAATCAGCGCTCACGACTGACTCTTACCCTTGCCTGCATTTTGCTGGGAGGCCTGCTGCTGGCCGGCATTTACCTTTCTATCGTTGCCGGAAAGGCCGCCAAACAACAAACTCAACAACAAGGCGAGCTTCTGGGCCAGCAAACCGTCACACTCATTAAACCAGCCCTTCTCTCCGATGATGGAGTAAGTCTCAACTTTGTTCTAAACCAACTGGTTCGCCAACCCTACATTGAAGCGATTATTCTAAAAGACTCAAAAGACCGACTCATTGGGCGCGCGGGAGAAAGAACACGGGACAACCTGATAAAGCAGGAGATACTGATCCATCAACAGTCTCAGACGCTGGCAATCCTTGAATTACACCTAAACCCTCAGCCCAATCAGCAACACATCAGCAACCTTCTCATTCAGGTGGCAATTTTAGCCCTCATCATCATTATCCTGACGCTGACCGGCTGCTGGATATTACTTAGCCGCCACCCAGACAGAACCACCACAACAGATATTACAACTGCACAAACAGATAGCGTCAATTCATCTCCGAATATCTTTTTTGCCGACCCCTCCCACGCCAGCACTCAGCAAAAAAGCACACCTCCGACTGATAATGCAAAAAACATCGATACGCCAGACAAGGACGATCCTGAACAGCTAGTCGAACTACTTCGACCCGCGGAAGACTCCCCAAACATGCCTGATTTCGCCCCTTTTACAGAACATAAAGAGGCCAATATCACACAGAAATCAGAGCCGGAAAACAACACAGACACTATCGTGGAAGAGGTAACCCTCACACTTCCATCACGCAACAAAGTGCCTAACCCTCTGTTTGAAAACAGCAAGCATGAGGTACAACTGGATCTCTATACTTTCGAACAGGAACTGGAGCTCATTGTCGCTGCCGATGCAGCCGGCTACCTACTCTACCTCGATCTCGCCTCAGGGCACTCAGACAACATTCGCAACGACGAGCTCACTGAATTACAAGAATACTATTACCGAATGCTGGACATGGTAATCGCCATCTACCAGGGCGAAGTCACCAGAATTGAAAATGGAGACCTCCAGCTGGCATTCCTCAGACCCCATAAAGACGACTCCCACGGCATAAACGCTATCTGCGCCAGCCAGCTATTCAATCGCCTGTACAAACAATTCAACCAACAACGCATTCGCAGCCTCAAACCCGTATTAAATTTACATATGGCACTCGTACGGGGCCACTATAAAAAACTGCCAAGAATGCAGGAAGAAGCTCGCTTTCTAACACACAGCACCGAAAGTAACGACCTAATCACCCATACCGCGCTCAGTGAGGCGCCCGATCTCAAGGTCAGCCTGCTAGCCGGGGCCGATATTGAACGTACCGAAGAAGACAAAGTTCTAATCAGAAAAGTTAATGAGAACTATCAAAAGCTGCTAGATAAACAAGCCAGACATCTGCTCAAGAAGCTATTCCCTTAAGCAACAGAAACCAGTACAGTTTTACGATTTTCCAGATAAAACCTGTATCTGTACTGCTAAGTAACGATGCTCTATGCTCAACATCATCAATCCCCGCCCGACCTAACAAGGTAATCGCATGTTAAGCGATCTCATTATTCTATTCACCGCAGGCTTTCTCGGCGGCATTCTTAACTCTATCGCTGGCGGAGGTAGCTTTATCACCTTCCCAGCACTACTCTTTGCTGGCGTACCACCCATTAGCGCGAACGCCACCAACACCTTCGCTTCATGTTCCGGCTATATGAGCGGCACCTGGGCCTTTAGAAAAGACCTGCTCGAAGTTAAAAGCGAGCTACCTCGTTATATTATATTCAGCCTTACAGGCGGTATCTGCGGTGCCTGGCTACTACTACAAACACCGGAAACCGCCTTTGAAACAGCGGTCCCCTGGCTGCTGCTATTTGCCACAATGCTATTTATCTTTGGCGGCCAGCTTAACCGCTCGCTAAAACACTTGAACGACAAACACCGTCACGCCTCAACAGCGGGCACCCTCCTCCTCAGCCTGCTACTCATGGGGGCCTGTCTCTATGGCGGGTTCTTTAACGCAGGCCTTGGGATCATCTCTCTCAGCTACCTGGCACTGGCAGGGCATACCAACATCAACCAGATGAACGGCCTGAAACTACTTATCTCAACCTTTGTATCACTGATTGCAATCGCTCTCTTTATCTATAACGATGCAATTGCCTGGTATGAAGGATCCATTGTCCTGGCCGGCACGCTTTGCGGCGGCTATATGGCTGCAAAGCTATCTCGCAAGTTACCTCAACAGTGGGTCCGCAACTTTGTCATCCTTGCCAGCATTGGGATCACAGTGTACTTTTTCTTCGACACATACCAGTAACAACCGGGAAACACTTATGGACCTGTTCACTCTATTACTGTTCATTCCGGCATGCTTCGCCCTGAACATGTCACCCGGCCCGAACAACCTGCTGGCGATGAGCAACGCCAAACGCTATGGTTTTTACACTGCTTTTTTCGCCGGACTCGGCAGGCTTGCAGCCTTCACTGGCATGATAGCGCTCACAGCAACCGGGCTTGCCGTGATCCTGCACACCTCCGAGACAGTATTTATGGTTATAAAATTTAGCGGCGCTGGTTATTTATTCTGGCTGGCCTATAAACTGTGGCGAGCGAACCCAGACAAAACAGAAACACTGGAAGCTGATGACAAAAACTTGCTAAGCCTGGCACAACAAGAATTCTTTCTGGCTGCAGGAAACCCCAAAGCCATTTTAATATTTACCGCCTTTCTGCCGCAGTTTGTTAATCCTGATGAACCGACAAACCTCCAATTCTTTGAGTTAGGCGTAACCTTTCTTCTACTGGAATGGACAGCCATCGCCGTCTATGCGATGTTTGGCTTGTATCTGCGACAATGGTTTTCGCAACCGAATAAGCGACAACTGTTTAACCGGGGATGCTCTTCACTGCTGGCAAGCGCCGGACTCGGCATACTGCTGACACCAGAATAATCCACCTGAATCACACTAAAACAACACCATTACTCTCTTTACCCATAGAATAACTTACACGATATCTTCCCCCTTGATTTGATCAGCCCATGAACATTCAAAAAATGGTAAACTAGTAAAGTATTCTATGAAAAAGGAGTTATTTTTATGGCAGTTAAGTCAAAGAAAACAGCAGCAAGTGAAACCCACCTTTCCATCAAAGAACAAACAGAAGCCTTTCTCAAGGCGGGCGGAGAAATCCAACAGATAGCCAAGGGCGTATCTGGCCGGGAAGACAACGCAGGATCACGTCAGATTGTACTGGGCAAAAACAGCTCAAGATAAATAGAGCAGCCTCTGTAGCACCCTGACAGGGTGCAGCCGCCGGACCAATAATGCCCCCTATAAAACACCCGAGGAGCGAGACAAGCTCTCTTATAAAATCAAACACTGACTATTCATTGATATTCACAACAGCATTAATGACGTCCGTCGTCTGAGTTCAGCACACTTAATCACCAAACTGGATTTATTATTAATGACTAATAACGCTTTTATTCTTCAACGCATATCTAATTTTGCCGGCACAGAGATAGACCCCTGTTCTGACCCGCAAGTCAGCAAAGTCCTGCGAGATAAATTTAACATCTACCTTCCACAACGCCGCTCTATGACTGAATCTTTGAAAGCAGTGGCAAATGATCATGAAATCATTCAACTCATCATAAAATACCGTTCAACAACGTTAAGCTAATCAGGCTCAAGCAAGCATTCTTTTACAACCCCTCCGCAAGCCCCAACGCTTGCAGCAGAGAGATGACTCACAATCTAATAGTCAGATAATTGTTTTCCTGTTGTGCAACAACCTCGTTGCGATGACTAAAGCCTAGAAACTCAGACTCAGGGCCCGTTACACCGATTCCTGACAAACCTGTATACCAAATCCCGGCCACCTTTCCGCATTGAAGCTACCCACTCAAATGGAACGGTAGCTACCCAGCCCCCAGGCATCTGCTCACCACAAAAACCAGGCATTTCAAATAAACCATCCAGGTACAACTGCCCATAATATTTCAGCAATTAACACTGACAAAGCAGCAATCGGCAGCACTAACCAGGGCTGTTTTCAAACAGTAAACCGGACCGGGAATTTATAATCCGAAGCCACCAGAGCCAGCATAAGAAACATGGAAGGAGCATGAAGAAAAAAGCCAAGAAACACAGCTAACATGCCCAACACACCGATCGTTTCAGCGTGGAGCAGACACAAAAAAGGAGCGCAATGCGCTCCTTTTTATCAGAGGTAAGAAGTATTACTTCTTAGATTCCATCTGTGCTTTGATCAGATCACCGATAGTAGTAGGACCAGCAGTCTCTACTGGCTTATCAGCAACAGCCTTGATAGCCGCCTTCTCATCAGCCTGGTCCTTAGCTTTAACAGACAGGGTGATAGAACGGTTACGACGATCCAGGTTAACGATCTTCGCTTCAACTTCATCGCCTACTTTCAGGACGGTAGAAGCATCTTCGATGCGATCGATGCTGATGTCAGACACTTTCAGGTACCCTTCGATACCTTCAGCCAGCTCAACATTAGCGCCCTTAGCATCTACAGACTTAACGATACCTTTAACGATTGTGTTCTTCTCGTTAGCAGCAGCGTACTCAGAGAACGGATCGCTTTCCAGCTGCTTGATACCCAGAGAGATACGCTCTTTCTCTGCATCGATAGACAAGATAACGGCTTCAACTTCTTCGCCCTTCTTGTACTCGCGCAGTGCTGTTTCATTGTCAGCATCCCAAGAGATGTCAGACATGTGAACCAGACCATCCAGATCATTTTCCAGACCAACGAAGACACCGAAATCGGTAATTGTCTTGATAGTACCAGTAACTTTATCGCCCGCAGCGAACTGCTCAGCAAAAGTAGACCATGGGTTAGCGATGCACTGCTTCATGCCCAGAGAGATACGACGACGCTTCTCATCTACATCAAGAACCATAACCTCAACTTCGTCGTTCACCTGAACAACTTTAGATGGGTGGATGTTCTTGTTAGTCCAGGACATTTCAGACACGTGAATCAGACCTTCAACGCCATCTTCGATAGACGCGAAGCAACCGTAGTCAGTCAGGTTAGTAACACGTGCAGGAACCTTAGTTCCAGCAGGGAAACGAGCCAGGATAGAAGACCAAGGATCTTCGTTCAGCTGCTTCAGACCCAGAGACAGACGGTTAGTCTCTTTATCGAACTTGATAATCTGAACGGTGATTTCATCACCTGGAGTCAGCATATCGCTTGGGTGTGAAATACGCTTCCACGCCATATCAGTGATGTGCAGCAGGCCGTCAACACCGCCCAGATCTACGAATGCACCGTAGTTGGTCAGGTTCTTAACGTAACCCTTAACTTGCTGACCTTCTTCCAGAGTAGCCAGCAGCTCATCACGTTGAGCGCTGTTAGCTTCCTGAAGTACGGCGCGACGAGAAACAACGATGTTGTCACGCTTTTGGTCTAACTTAATCAGTTTGAATTCCAGCTCTTGACCCATAAGGTGGTCAACGTTTTTAACTGGACGAACATCTACCAAAGAACCAGGAAGGAAACCATTAATCTTGTTAACAGTAACGGTGAAACCACCCTTTACGCTTCCGCTGATAAAACCTTTAACAGTTTCTTCAGCTTCGAAGGCAGTTTCCAGAACACCCCAAGACTCGGCGCGCTTAGCTTTCTCACGGGACAGACGTGTCTCACCGGAGCCATCTTCAACGCTTTCCAGAGTTACCTTAACCATGTCACCCACTTGAACTTCAAGTTCTTGGGCATCATTCAGGAACTGGCTACGAGCAATAACAGCCTCAGATTTAAGGCCAGCATTTACAGTAACCCAGTCGCTATCGATTTCGATAACTTCACCCATTACAACAGTGCCTGGCACCATATCAACGAGTTTAAGGGATTCTTCAAATAAGTCAGCAAAGCTTTCGGTCATGCTTTTTCCTATTCTGAAAACACTAGTGATCAGTATTCTCAGGGTCTATTACCTGTATTGTCAGATGATACAGGGCAGTTTAAATATTCCGGATGGTCGCACAATCTGACTAAAAAACGGCCACACAGAAAAGAGTTAGGCGCAGTATTTTACAGATAACC
>JAIBCZ010000130.1 GCA_024679645.1 Amphritea sp. | reverse complement strand
TTTAGGTGCGGGTTGAGGCTTGTTCGAACAGGGGCTTCTTTCTATTTATAAAAAATGGTGTTAAAAATAACGCACATCTACCCGCTAAGAGGTAGGCGAGTTATCAGGACGCTTGTTGTTTCTAATTAATTAGAAGAGCGATGAGCTGACCAAGACCTTAGCCATCAGAAATATATAATAAAAGGAAGACGATAGTGAAAAGAAGAGATCTGCTTAAAGTCGCTGCTACTGGTATTGCTGCTGCACCATTGGCTCTGTCCTCAACTACTGCTCAGGCGGGTGATTCGGTTCGCTTGCGGATGCAGACTCTGTATGGAACAGAAACCGATGATCTGTACAAAGAATTTGCTAACGACGTTAAAACAGTTTCTAACAAAACTGTACGTATTCAGCGTTTCCGTGGTTCTGAACTGGTTCCTAATGACCAGATGCTGGATGCAGTATCTAAAGGTACTCTGGATATGTGCCAGGGTTATGCAGGCTACTGGGCTGGTCAACTTGATATTGCCAAGATTGAGTCGGGTATTCCAGGTGCATGGACTAGCTATGATGAAGCTATCTACCTGCACCAGAAGCAGGGTCTGACGGCTCTTCTGGAAGAAGCTTACGCTGAGAAGGGCGTAAAATATCTGGGTGCTATCTTCGGTGGTCCATATGACTTGCTGACGACTAAGCCAGTTAAGAGCCTCGAAGATCTGAAAAAGATGAAGATTCGCGCAACTGCGACTGTTGCCGGAATTCTGGAAAAATTCGGTATCCCTACGGTGTACCTGCCAAGCCAGGAGCTTTATATCGCTCTGTCTACCGGCGCAATTGATGGCGTTATTTATGGCGGTTCTCTGGAATATAAAGCCCTGAAGCTGCATGAGTCTGCTAAGTACTACACCCATCTGAACATGATCAACCCTGGCTATGCTGATGGCATGCTGATCAACATGAAGAAGTGGAACTCAATGTCCGCAGATCAGCAGAAGTCTATTGAACTGGCTACCGAAAAGCACGGCAAGAACATGCATGCCTGGAATGTAAACGGTTGTCTGGATGTAAACGGCGAAGGTATCTTCGAGTTTGCTTCTCTGCCTGAAGCTGATTCTAAAGCTCTGACAGCTGCTGCAATGGATGTCTGGAAAGAGGAAGGTGCTAAGTCGCCTCGCAATGCTAAAGCAATTGAAGCTATCACAGCGACTGCTAAGGCTACCGGGAGAGTCTAATGTCAAAGCTTTCTCAATATCTTGCTTTTCAAGACAGGGTATCTGAGTGGGTTGGCCGGACCTTCAGTTGGTTGTGTCTGGTCATGATTGCAGGGCTTTGCTACGAGGTGGGGGCGCGTTATTTATTTAACAGCCCTACCTCGTGGGCACACGAATCGACCACCATGTTGTACGGTACCTTCTGTATTCTTGCAGGGGTCTATACCCATAAACATCATGGACACGTTCGCAGTGAAGTGATCTATAACCTGTTCTCTGAGCGGGTGAGGGCTGGTCTGGATGTGATCACGGGTGTGATCGGTTTGGTTGTGTTTGCAGTGTTTTTTTATATCACCTTTAACTTCGCTGCTGATTCTTGGGCGATTAAAGAGGTGTCGTCTAAAAGCACCTGGGGACCTATCGTATATCCTTTCAAATCCGTTCTCCCTCTGGCCGTTGGTCTGATGATTATGCAGAGTATTGCTGCGCTCATTCGCAGTGTGATGGTTGTTATTGGGGTACAGCCAGAGCCGCAAGTCTGATTCTGGCTGTTGTCCTGAGGCTAACTCTGTATTTCTCTCTGTCTGATTCGGTAAAAATTTGGTTTTCTGCCGGTCAGACCTTCAATAAAGCAAAGGTGTATTTGTGTTAGATCTAGATCCCTTAGTGGTTACCTTTGGTATGTTTTTCTCGATGCTGATTCTGTTGGCAATCGGTGCTCCGTTAACCTGGGCGCTGTTAACAGTCGGTGTTGGTTCGGCATATTTTTTGTGGGGCCCTGCCGGTCTTGAGCTGTTGGCGACCAGTGCCTTCTCAGCAATGGATAATTTCCTGCTGGTAGCGCTTCCCATGTTCATATTTATGGGACTGATGCTGCAACGTTCAGGTATTACCGATGACCTGTTCGACATGATCAATAAGCTGATGGGTGGTATCCCCGGTGGTTTGGGCATGGGAACCGTAATCATCTGCGCGATTATCGCTGCGATGGCAGGTGTCTCAGGCGCCGCAACGGTGAGTTTGGGCATTATTGCTTTGCCCTCCATGCTGAAACGTGGCTATGACAAGAAGCTTGTGACAGGCACTATTATGGCAGGTGGAGCTTTAGGCTTTCTGATCCCGCCGAGTGTCCTGATGATTGTCTATGCGTTCCTTGCCCGTGAGTCGGTGGGTAAGTTATTTGCTGCGGGTATGATGCCGGGCCTGATGTTGGCTGTAATCTACATGGTATACATCTTCCTGTTCGCACTTAAAAATCCGGAGAAGGCACCTACTATTCCTCTTTCTGAGCGGTTAGGAGCTTTGGATAAGGTCAAGGCGCTGAAAGCTTTGGTTCTGCCGGGTGCGCTGATTACCACTGTGCTGGGCTTTATCATCGGAGGTGTAACCTCTCCGTCCGAAGCTTCGGCGATTGGTGCGGCAGGGGCGCTGGTTTGTGCTGCTATCTACCGGACTCTTAATGTGAAGATGCTGAAAGAGGTTCTCATGAGCACTACCCAGTTGATGGGTATGTTGCTGTGGATCACGATTGCAGCAGTCTTCTTCAGTAAGATCTATATCGGCCTGGGTGCGGGTATGCTGATCACTGAGCTGGTGGAAGAGTCTAGTCTGTCGCCTTATATGGTGATTGTGGCGATGCTGGCAACTTACTTCATTCTGGGGATGTTTCTGGATGATTTCGCTATTGTCTTCATCACAGTGCCGTTGTTTGTTCCTATCGTTCAGGAACTGGGCTTTGATACGGTATGGTTTGCAGTACTGTTTATTATCAGTATGCAGACAGCCTATCTGACACCACCCTTTGGGTATAATCTCTTCTATATGCGATCGGTGGCACCGCCCTCGATTACGATCTATGATCTGTATAAAGCGGTTATTCCGTTTATCATATTGCAGGTTATTGGATTGACGCTGGTGGTTGTATATCCACAGATAGCCTTGTGGCTGCCTAATCTGATCTTTGGTTCATAACGCTGAGTTAATTTACTTAGCCAGGATTAAAAAGCTGCTCTCTGAGCAGCTTTTTTTATTTTAGTGCCGGTGGGTAGAGTGCAGGGCTGTAAGCCAGTGAATGCCATCTTCCTCGCAGATAAAACTGCGAAAATTGATCCCATGCATCATCGCAGATTGCTCTGCGATCGTATTTTCTTTACTGCTTTCCGGGTTCATATCGATATAAGCGATAGCCAGCTCAGGCCACAGCCACTCCTGAACCCCTTCAACAATATTAAAAGTATCCATAATATTGCGCATTCCAGATAGATGGAATACTGCGAGAATCAGATTATAGTTTTTTTCCTGACATCGCTGAGCGACAGTGCTCCACATATTTAAAGACTCACGGGTCACATCTGATGTGTTTCTTGATCCATGTACTTCTACTTTCAGGTAGTCACCGCATTCCGTGATGGTGAACTGGTAGGCCATAACTTAATCCCTCTTTCCTTGAGTGGTTATTGAAGCACATGTTTTAAGTTTTTTGAAATAAATTGCCAGAAATTAATATTAATTCACCCTATGACGGTATTCACGTTAGCTGGGGCTGTTAAAGGGCTGTTAAAGGATGGTGGGGCTGCTTTAGAGGGGGCTCAGATATTCATACAGGCAGTATTGCTGTCCATGCCATGATGTTGATAGCCCTGTGTGTCACAGGGCCGATGTGTACCTCTACATACACTGATGTATTGTAGAGGCTCGTTACTATTTAGTCGTGGGAGGTTTCAGGTAATTGGTTAATGGGTCGGGAGGGGAATCCGCTGTTACCATTCGTAATGAATCAATGAATAGATGAAACATCTCAGCCTGAGAATTGATATCTAGCTTTGCGTAAATGTTCTTTCGGTGGTGTTTGATGGTTTCCGGGCTGATTTCCAGCTTCTCTGCAATATATTTTACCGCATAGCCCCGCAGCACTAGCTGCAATATCTGAGTCTCTCTCTGGGTGAGGACCGAACTGCCAAAATTGCTTAGAGCACATTCAAGGTGAGAATCGAGGAAATGCTCTTTTTGCTCGTTCTCAGAGCCGGCCCACCATTTGAGTAAAATTGCTCTGACAGTTGAGAATATACGTTGGATCAGTGCTTGTTGTGCCAGGGTAAATTTGGGTTTGTCATCCTGGCGGCTAATGGATACCTGAATGCTGGCATTCTCAGTCGGCACGATCAGACAAATTTCATCACCAAAATTAACCAGGCGGTAGTAAACCCGGTAGAATTCGCTCTGCTTGAATGCGCCAGGTGCAACATCAGTGAGGCTAAAGACGCCTTCTGCCGGGCTGTCGACTGCCAGGCGATAAAAAGGATCGAGTAGGTAGGCGCTTTCAATATAGTGATCGATATGAATGCGCGGATCTTCGCCTTTACGTCGCTTTCGAAAAGGGCAGTAAGGTTGCCCTTTTCTCGGATAAACGATGAGGGTGCTGCCATCGGCATCAACAATCCTGCGCATGGTATCCATCAGATTATCCAGTGCGTCGTCGTTAACACCATCGGTGATAATACCTGCGATGGCATCATGCCATTGCATCAGAGGTTCTTTAGCTACTCGGTGAAACTTCGACAAATCAGTAAACCTTAATCAGCGATGTTTTGAATGGCTAATTAAAGCCTGCTTTTAAAGGGGAGGCAAGGGGCTGGGTGGGGTTGATGCTTAAACAGGGTATTATTTTATATAACCTGGATTGATGGGCGATTTTGCTGGCTTAAAGGATTTGATGGCAGGGGTGGATGATGTGGCTTACTTAAATAGGGTTGATTAGCTATGTCTATTCTACGTCAGCCTGTTTAATCTTAACTGTTTTATGTGGCAAAAATCTCGAGTGATCAATGTTGATTATCTTAAGGCAGGTGTCGCTTTCATAGCGATGATCTGTAATGATTGATGCTTCAGTATGGTTGATAAATAGCTACCGTTATCCGTTGATAGGAAGGCTATGAGTTGTTGCTGACGGGCAGGTGAAATACAGGGCCTTTCAATTAATTAGTTGCGAAACGTTGTTTAAGGTATTTATGGGTTACTGGTATTTGGGATTTGCGATTGGGGCGGAAGTTATAGGTACAATCGCTTTGAAGGCTTCAGATGAGTTTAGTAAGCCTCTGGCAACAATGCTTTGTATTGCCGGTTACTTAATTGCTTTTTATTTTCTCTCGCTGGTGCTTAAAACTGTGCCTGTGGGTATTGCATATGCCATCTGGGCGGGAATGGGAATTGTGTTGATTGCGTCAATTAGTGCGGTGATCTATAAACAAATTCCAGATCTGCCTGCCATTATTGGCATGGCATTTATTGTTTTAGGGGTCGTGATTATCAATGTTTTTTCGAACACTGCGGCTCACTAATGATTATTTAATACGTCTTACCTGACTGCTACCCTGGCTTTGGGGTGTTGGCCGAGAGGTCTTGTTCTCTACTTGCTCTGTCGATCGAGGATGGGCCGCAGACGATTTAGCCCGGTATCAATCTGTTCCTCACTATATCCGGAAAACCCGATAACCAGACCACTGAGGGCTGGTTGCTCATCATAGTAATAGGATAAGGGTCGCAGCCCTAAGCCGGCAGTGTTCGCCTGTTCTACGATCGCTTTGTCATCTGTGCCCGGTGGGAGTAAAAAGACCCCGTGCATACCGCCGTCGCTGGGCTCCCATATCAATTGATCGCTAAATTTTTGTTCGATACGTTGCAGTAGGTATTGGCGTCGGGCTTTGTAGAGTTTGCGCATGCGTCGCAGGTGGCTGGCAAACAGCCCCCGTGACATAAAGTCTGCCAACGCTAGCTGGGGGAGTGATGACAGCCCCCCATCGAGAAAACCACGCATCTGCTTGAACGAGGGCACTAACGCTGGCGGGAGTACCAGATAGCCGAGTCGGATAGCTGGGTGCAGAATACGACTAAAAGTACCTGAATAGATCACGGAATGTTCTCC
>JAIBCZ010000227.1 GCA_024679645.1 Amphritea sp. | reverse complement strand
TTCACCGACGCTATAGCCGGGTGCCAGAATTGCCTGGAAAGTCACCGATTTCATCTTATCAAAATGATTAAGTTCTTTCGGTGCAACGCTTTCATTGATATCAACAACGGAACTGAGTTGTACCATCTGGTTGTCATCAGTCCGCAGGTATATCGTGCTGAGGTCGCTTGGATCACGACGCTGGCCGGGTTCAACCTGCAGGATGACATCGTATTGCTCACCGTCCTGTTTAAAGCGGGTGACTTGTCGGCTGGCCATGAAGGTTTCGATACTGCGTCCGATCAGGCTGATATCCAAACCCATTTCTGATGCTTTATCGCGATTTACATCGATAGTCAGTTCGGGCTTGTTTAGTTTCAGATCAATATCCGGCTGGATAAAACCAGGGTTTTGAAGGATTCGCCCCATCAGCTGATCCGCGATGCCTTTGAGTTCGGCATAGTCGGTATTTGATTTGATAATGAACTCCACTGGGCGGGAGATAAACCCCTGACCCAGAGACGGTGGATTCATCGCGAATGACATAGTGCCGATTACGCCACCAAACAGTTGTGGGGTGAGCTGTTGTGCGATTGACTGTTGCTTGCGTTCTCGATCTTCCCAACGTTTCAATCCGAGGAAGGTCATTGAGTTAGTGTCAGTAGGAAAGCCCACAATGGTAAAGTAACGATCCCCCTCGGGGACTTGTCCAATCATCCCTTCAACCTGACGGGCATAGCGATCCACATAATCTACAGACGAACCATCCGGGGCGACCGACATAGCCAAAATATCTCCGCGGTCTTCAATGGGAGCCAGCTCTTGTGGTAACTGGGTAAAGAAGAATCCGCTGCCGGCCAAACTGATTAGCATAATAAGGACGGCTAATAAGCGAGACTTAAGCACTTTTTTAAGCAGTGACTGATAGCCAGAGGTCAGCCCCTGCAGCCAGCCCTCAATCAGATTAAACATCGCACTATGTTTGGTTTCATGCCGTAACAGGCGAGATGACATCATCGGTGAAAGCGATAATGCGATGAAAGTAGACACAACGACGGCACCCGCCAGCGTCAGTGCAAATTCGGTGAATAACTTGCCGGTCCGACCTTCAGAAAAGGCGATAGGTACAAATACCGCAACCAGAGTTAGTGTTGTCGCGATAACAGCAAAACCAATTTCTTTACTGCCTTTAAAGGCTGCCTGAATTGGGGATAGCCCATTTTCAACATGACGATAAATGTTCTCTAGCATGACGATTGCATCGTCAACCACCAGGCCGATTGCCAGGACCATTGCCAGAAGGGTGAGGGTGTTAATGCTGAACCCCATACCCAGCATCATTGCGAATACCCCGATCAGCGACAGTGGAATAGTGATCACTGGAATCAAGGTAGCGCGCAGATTACGCAGGAAGAAGAATATAACTAATACAACCAGCAAACTAGCCAACAGGATCGTACTGAAAACTGACTTGATTGATTCGGCAATGAATATTGAAGAGTCATATGCAAGCTGAACTTTTACGCCCTCCGGCAATGCTGTTTCAATCTGTGGCAGACGTGCCTGAATTCCTGCTGATACATCCAGAGGGTTACTGGTAGATTGCTTAACAACACCCAAAGCTACGGCAGGCTCGCCTTTATAGCGAGATTTCTTGCGTTCATCTTCCGGTGCTATTTCTACCCGGGCAATGTCTTTAATGCGGACAGGATAGCCGCTGTCGTTACGGATGATGATGTTTTCAAACTGTGCCACACTGTTCAGGTCAGTGCGTGACAGCACGCTGAATTCTCTTTGATTACTTTCAATGCGACCGGCAGGGATCTCAATGTTCTGGCTGCTTAACGCAGCCTCAATATCTTGAGGAATAATTTCATAAGCAGCCATACGTGCAGGATCAAGCCAGATACGCATAGCATAGCGTCGATCACCAAACATCATAACGCTGGCTACACCGTTTACGGTTTGTAGAGGATCTTTAACTAGGCGATCAGCAATATCGGAGATTTCCATCATGCTGTGGCGGTCCGATGACAGGGCTAACCAGAAGATAGGTTGCGCATCCGCTTCGGTTTTAGCTGTAATGGGCTCATTGACGTCATCAGGCAATGCGCCGCGAACACGGCCGACGCGGTCTCGCACATCACTGGCTGCATCATCCGGATCGCGGTTCAGTGAAAAAGTAACCGTAATCTGGCTCTTGCCTGAACGACTGATAGAGCTGATGAAATCGATCCCTTCTATACCAGAAAGGGAATCTTCGATAACCTGGGTTACCTGGCTTTCGATAATTGAAGCGCTGGCGCCAGGGTAGTTCGTTTCAACAGTAACAACAGGAACATCGATTTTTGGGTATTCACGCACTGTTAGGCGGTCATAGGAGACGGCCCCTATCAGTAGCACCAGCAGACTCATTACAGTCGCCAGTACCGGCCGCTTTATACTGATTTCAGAGAGAATCATAGTTTACGCTCCAGGCTGCTGTGCCGATACTTCAGCACTGCCGTCGACAAAAATAGGCGTGACAGGCATTCCCGGGAACAGCTTTATCTGACCCGCAGTAATGATAACTTCGTCAGCATTCAGGCCGGTAAGGATATTAACCTGACCATCCTGACGTACGCCCAGTTCTACTGGAACCATATCTACTTTCCCTTCTACAACTTTCATAACAAAGAAGTTGTTATTCTGAGGAATAATTGCTTCTTCAGGAATCATTAATGCCTGGTCATCAGCACCAGTAATAACCTGGATGCGAACGAAAAGGCCTGGTCGAAGAAGGTTATCTCTATTGGGTACTTGGGCTCGTACTGCAATATTGTGGCTACGCTCGTTCACGCTGGGTGAGATTGCGTAGATGGTACCAGTGAATGCTTCACCGTTGAGGGCGTCGACCTGGATTTCAACTTGCTGACCATTATGAATGTTCGTGAGTTGATTCTCAGGTACACGGAATTCAACTTTCATGGTGTTGATGTCGGTGAGTTCGACAAGGTCCTGCCCAGAATTGACATAGTCCCCAGGACTAACCTGACGCAGGCCGATAACACCAGAGAACGGCGCGTTGATCGTCATTTTGTCGAGGCGGGTTTGAGCCAGTTCTTGTTGTGCTTGGTCAACACGCAACTGAGCTAACGTTGAGTCCAGGTCCTGTTGAGAGCCCACTTTCTTTTTAACCAAACTGGCAGCACGCTTATAAGCGATACGGCTTAGGCTAACCCGGGCTTTTGCCGCTTGTAATTCAGCCTGATATAGCGATGATTCCAATACCAGTAATTCTGTACCTTCTTCGACAGGCGAACCTTCGGAAAACAGGATTTGTTGAATCTTACCACTCTGCTCAGGGCGTAGGATGATGGACTCGTTAGCACGTAGAGTACCAATGGCGTCAATGGAATGAATTAACTCTTTGCTTTGTACATGGATGACTTCAGCAGGCAAACCCTGAGGGGCTTGTTGTTCTTCAGCTGTTGCTGCATGGTTGCCGAGCATAGCCAGACTAAAAAGTAGTGGGGTTAAAATTTGTTTGGTTTTCATCATCATTTCCACTATTTGGATTCGGTTGCAGCAGCAGGCTGGAACAAGATATTGAGAGTGCGGGATGCTTCACGCAACGGGGCGGCTGAAGCTTCAACTTTTGTGCGTAACAGCGCGCCTTGCCAGGTATCCCAAAACAGTTGAGCAAGCTGGCGGGCGGGAATATCGTTGCGCATGCTGCCCTCAGCTTGCGCTAACAGGTAGTCCGCTTCGATACAATCAATAACACGAGTACAAGAGTGACGGATTGTCATTCTGAAAGAGTCGCTGGCATTGCCAATTTCACCCATCATATTCGTTAGTAAGCAGCCGCAGGTTTCAGGAGTTTCCTCGTATTCGGAGATAAAGAGCTCAATAGATTTGTGGAATTTCTCCATCAGGTTGCCAGGCATCGATTCGAGTCGGGAGCTCCACTTAGCATCTTCTTGCTGGTGGTGGTATTCCAGAACCTCGACTGCAAACTGCTCTTTACTTTCAAAGTAATTATAGAAAGAGCCTTTGGGAACCTGACAGGCATCCAGTATCTCTTT
>JAIBCZ010000216.1 GCA_024679645.1 Amphritea sp. | reverse complement strand
GCCCTGATATATAAAAACTAACGCGCCTAAGGGGGATTTTTTATATTCGAATAGTTTAGAGCGTAGTTGGCCCGATGCGCGAAATTATTTTGGCAGTTATGTCATTCTGGCACGTTAAAATCTTGCTAAGCCATCCATTGTTTGGCCTACTAAAGTTCTACATTAGATGGAAATAAGTTATGAGCTTCGTTAAGCGTTTATCGTTCAAGCAGAAAATACTGTTAATCCTATTGCCTGCATTGCTTGGCCTGATTGCTTTTGCCAGTATGAATATTATCGAGCAGTCTAATCAAAGGGCGAGTGCGGTGTCTATCGAGCCTTTGGTGAAGCTGAGTGCTCAAAACAGCCTGTTGGTACATGAACTCCAGAAAGAGCGTGGCATTACAGCCGGTTTTCTTAGCTCGAACGGCGTTAAATTTGGCGCTCTTCTTCGTGATCAGAGGAGGAACACTAACGAGGTTTCCACTTCAAGGCGCAGTTCTCTTCAGACTTCGTCTGATAGTGATGAAATCACGACAATTTTGAGAAGTATTGATAGTCAATTGGCCCGATTAGACAGCATTCGGAGGCAGGTTGATAGCCAGGAGATAGCACTAAAGGAAGCCTTAGGTTATTACACTAAGCTCAACGGGCTTTTACTATCAGTTAGCTCCAAAGTAGCAGGTTTGGCTGAAAATGGACTGCTTGCAAATCAATTGCAGGCTTACTACAACTTCTTGCAGGGCAAAGAGCGGGCGGGGATAGAAAGGGCGGTACTGAGCGGGACCTTTGTAGCAGACCAATTTGCTCCAGGGATGTATCAGCGGTTCATTCAGTTAGTAACTGAACAGTCTGCTTATTTAGGTAATTTCTACATAACGGCAACTTCAGAGCATCAGCAGTTCTATACCGATAGCATGAATCACAATGCTGTAAAACAGGTAGAGAGTATGCGAAAAGTGGCTTTGGAATATGCTTCTATAGGTGGTTTTGGAATTGATGCCGCAAACTGGTTTCAGCGGGCGACTGAACGAATCAACCAATTAAAAATAGTAGAAGACCGGCTATCCATGGATCTGTTACAGCTGACAAATGATCAAAAGTCTTCAGCAAATAATTCAATTATTAATTCTGTAAGCGTTACTCTGATTACCATTTTGCTGGTGCTAGGTATGGCAGGGTATACGGTTAAGTTATTAACATCACAATTAAAGACCCTTGTTGCTGCTATTGATAAAGCGGGGCAAACAAAGAACTTATCTGTCCGTGCAGACATTATTACACAAGATGAATTAGGTAATAGCGCTGAGCATTTTAACGGCATGATGGCTACATTCGAAGGGGCTATTAAAGATATAGATAAAGGAAGCATACAGCTGGCTGCTGTCGCTGAAGAAACATCTACAACTGTTGAGAATAACCTGCAGAGTCTCGATCGCCAGCGTGATGAAACGGTGCTTGTGGCTAGTGCAACGGAGGAGATGTCTGCAACCGCTCATGAAGTTGCCACTAGTACGATGACAACGTCTGAAGCGGCGAGTCATGTTGACCACCTTACCAGCGATGGCGTGCAGCTAATCGCAGGGACTGTCGAAAGTATAAACCGTTTGGCAAGCGTGATGGAAAAAGCGAGTGGTGCAATTGTCCAGCTAAAAAATGATAGTAGTGAGATTTCTGCAGTTGTTGATGTAATTAAGAGTGTGGCCGAACAAACAAATTTACTGGCTTTGAATGCTGCTATTGAGGCGGCCAGGGCGGGTGAGCAAGGGCGTGGGTTTGCAGTGGTTGCAGATGAGGTTCGCTCTCTTGCACAAAGGACTCAGCGTTCAACTTCAGATATTGAGAGAATAGTGGGTAACTTCCAAAGCAGTGCTGAAGTGGTCTCAACAACGATGGAGATGTGTGCGAAAGACGCAGAAAACTCTGTCGATCAAACAAACCTTATCGAACAGAAACTGATTATCATTCAAGAGCAAACTACTCTCATTAGCAATATGTGCCTGCAAATCGCTACCGCCGCCGAAGAGCAGGTTTCAGTTGCGAGTGAGATGGCTGAAAATACAAAGAACATTAGCGTACTTGCTGTGCATGGTATTGAGGGCGGCAGTCAGATTGTTACAGCTGCACAAGAGCAAGCTGAGTTGGCTAGCAAGCTTCAATCCTTATCAGGATCCTTCAAAATCAGTTGAGAAAGATTTGTGCCTTATGTTGGATAGTTTCTCTCAGTGCACAACTGAAATGGTTGCTATAGCCTGAAAGTTTTTCGAGCCAGGGGGAAGCTGGGGGCCGGCGGTTGAGCCGTGAGCGCCGGACTTCCCCCTATGGTGTGGCGATACTTTATTAGCTAAGCTCTGGGGTACCCATCGAACTAACGGATGTTCCCAGTAACAAATTCTTATTTCCGGTGATAGTTCTGACTAGTGCGCCGTAATCTGCTGCAGCGTCACCATCGGGGTGGAACTCGAAGATTGTTTTGCCATGAGAGGGGATCTTGCTGAGCTCTTCGTCATAGCGTACGGGTGTGCAGACATTATCGCCATAAATAGTCTGCAGTTTTCTGTAAATATCCTTGGGTTGCTCGACCCGGGTATCCAAAAATGTTGGCAGAATATACTTAAGATCGATCTCTTTATAGCGCTTAATGGCATGAAGATTCTTGATAAATTCAGCCAGACCATGGAGAGATAAAACTTCCAGTGAGACAGGGGTGAGAATTTCATCGGCGTAGAACAGTACGTTGACTGTGAGCTGATCCCAGCCAGGCGAGGTATCTATTACGACATAGTCATAGCCTTTGTCGATCTTCTCCAGTGCTTCGGAGAGGGTCCATTCAGAACCGAAACTTCGCTTATCAATGATGCGTTTAGCCCCGGCGAGTGAACGACCGCCCCCTAGTAGGTCTAGATTGGGCCGTGCTTTAATTATTGTTTCTTCCGGTGGGAGCTCTCCGGTGAGTAACTCGGTCAGGCCAGCGGGTGGTTTTTTACCTAAGAGAAAGGAAGATTGCCCTTGAGTATCGGTGTCTATTAGTAATACCTTATAGCCAGACATGGCCAGCCCGGCACTCAGGTTAACGGCGGTGGTGGTTTTACCCACGCCTCCTTTGCTAAGTGTGACACAGATCTTACGGGGTACTTTCTGGCTAGAGGCTGAGATGTCTGTCTGTGTTTTTGGCTGTTCATGAACGACAGGCTGGACGATAGGTTGAGCGATAGGTTGAGTCGCAGGCGGTGATATCTGAGCGTCATCCAGACTGAAAACAAACTTATGCTCACAGGCTTTGCAGCGCACCAGGAATTTCTTCTTAGCGGCAACCTTAGTGGTATCTGCTCGATGTTTTTTAGCGCATTTTGGGCAAACGATAATAGTCATGGTTTAGCCTTCTCTAGATCTTCCAGGATCGCTTTTAGTGCAACCTTTGCCAGTCTTTCTACAGAGTATTCAGAGTGAGATTTAGTGATAAATTTCAGACTGACTTTCCCATTGATTTTCCAGACATGAACGGCAAACTTATCATTTTCTGTTTGCCATATAAGCTTACCCTGATCTGTGTTTGTATCTGTATCTGGATCCGCATCCGCATCTGTACTATGCATAGGTAGGTTTTCTGCATCACAGAAAATCAGATCATTGAGTTGTTCCAGCTCATCAATGTCGTCGCTCACATCTTCACTTAGCAACAAACCCATGATGTCGAGATTGTCGTTGTCAGGCATTTTCAAAAAACTCTCTTCGAAGCAATGTGAGCGTCGCGTTTATTTCTGATTGAATATCATCATCGATTGAAGTCCACTGTATACCGCTAATCCAGTTTCCGTCGCCATCGACCGATATATGAACAATTTCGCCGGTAAGATTGTTAAAGCTTTTATCTCCCAACACCAGTTCACATCCAGACAACACTGCGTCCTGCGGAAACTCTGTATCCGCGCTCACTTCGACACAGATGCCACTATCGCTGATATCAATTAATGGAAAACAGCTGCTTTCTACCTTGAGAAAGAAGCGTTCTCTGTTTTTAACCTGTAAACGATATGATTTACGTATTACTTGCTCCGACTCAGAATCACTGGGGATCTCCTCGAGTTCTATGGAGTCATCACTAATTTTTTCCATCTACCAGCCTCATTGAGCATTGCTTCTTCCTACCATCTATGATGGTACAAATTGGATGAAATCACCATCTGTAGGTAAAGAAGGAATTCAGGTAACCAGCTATTATCACTATTT
>JAIBCZ010000046.1 GCA_024679645.1 Amphritea sp. | reverse complement strand
TGGGAACTGGTAATAGAGGAGCCTGGCTTAGGGTTCAGCGTCTGAATCAGGCTGATTGCTTGTAACAACTGCGGTTCGCGTATCCGTGCTTTTCGCATCAACTGCTTATAATCGTGACTACCCAGCAGATGAATATACTGAGAGACAATCTTCAGAGCCTCGGTTCTGTACTCTGTTTCGCCTGGTAATTGTCGTAGCTGGATCGCCAGGCATTCACTCAGATTTCGTGCGGCGACTCCAGGTGGGTCAAACTGCTGTATTCGATGCAGCACCGCCTCGACTTCATCTAGCTCAATGCTGTTGAGCAGCTCTTCGTTCTGGGCCTGGAAGTGCTCGAGAATTGAGTCCAGTTGAATGGTTAAGTATCCATCTACATCAATGCCGTCGATAATATTGGTGGCGATCAGTTGATCGACATCACTCATCGGTGTGAGATTGAGCTGCCAGGCAAGATGGTCCTGGAGGGTTTCATCCGCAGTATCGTTTGACTCCATCTCCATGTCAGAAAAGTCATGGGAAGAAGATGAGGAAGAAGCCGTTTGATAAGTATCTTCCCAGTTACTGTCAGTCGACAGCTCATCTGGAATGTTCTCGCTCCAGTCGCCATCCGCTACCTGGATCTCTTCTGATTCAGTAGTCGCACTTGCCGTGTTTTCGGTGATAGGTTGTTCGCTTTGAGAAGACTCTTGTGTCGGGGCTTTCTCAACGGTGAGTTCGTCTTCGTTCACCTCGAGCATTGGATTGGATTCAAGTGCTTCCTGAATCTCCTGTTGCAGGTCAAGCGTCGATAATTGCAGTAAGCGAATCGCTTGCTGTAATTGAGGTGTCATGGTCAGATGCTGACCAATTTTAAGCTGTAACGCCTGTTTCATAGAGTGTCGCTTATTTGCCTGTTACAAACGGAACTGATCGCCTAAATAGGCTTCCCTGACTTGTTGATTAGCAAGTATATCTTCTGGTGACCCTTCGGCAAGAATATAGCCTTCGCTGACAATGTAAGCCTGTTCGCATATGTCCAGCGTCTCGCGAACGTTGTGATCGGTTATCAGTACGCCAATTCCTTTGTTTTGCAGATGCTTAACGGTTTGTTTTATATCGCTTACCGAGATCGGATCTACCCCGGCAAAAGGCTCATCCAGCAAAATAAATGTCGGTTCAGTAGCCAGTGCTCTGGCTATTTCGACCCGGCGTCTTTCGCCCCCGGATAAACTCATTCCCAGGCTGTTGCTCAGGTGAGTAATGTGAAACTCTTCCAAGAGCTCGTTTAGCTTCTGTTTTCTCTCACTGCGACTTAGTTCTTTACGGGTTTCCAGGATTGCCATGAGGTTGTCATGGACGCTGAGTTTGCGGAAAATTGACGCTTCCTGGGGCAGGTAGCCTATGCCTTTTCGTGCTCTGCCGTGCATGGGTTCCTTGGTCAACTCCTGATGGTCAATCCTGATTCGTCCCTGGTCTGCATCGACCAATCCGACAATCATATAGAAGCAGGTTGTTTTACCTGCACCGTTTGGTCCCAGTAAGCCAACGATCTGCCCACTTTCTATCGAAATTGAGACGTCTTTTACAACAGCGCGACCTTTATAGCTCTTTGCCAGGTTACTTGCTTCAAGTCGACTCATTGGCTGTTTGCTTCTCCGATGGGTGATTCACTGGCATCTTTAGTTTCTGGTGTTACTGTTTCAGGCGCTGCTTTGGGTTGAATAATCATCTGTACCCGTTCGCCTTTCGAGCTGTTGTCACTAAAAGCATTCACGGTGCTCTTTTTCATATCATAGATAATTCTATTACCGCTGAAACTGTCGGGACCTTGTGAAACTTTTGCCTGACCCGTTATTTCCAGTTCTTTCGTACGGATATTGTAATCAAGAACCTTGCCGTATGCATGGGTTATCTCTTTGTCCGCTGCAGGGCGCTGTTGAAACTGTGCCAGGCTGCCTTTTGCAATGATTGAGGACACTGTTGTTCCGGTTTGCCTGAGTTCAAGAGACTTGCCGGTTATTTTCATACTACCCTGAGTCAATATAACATCGCCACTGTAAATGGTAATGCCTGTCTTGTCATTCCGGGTTGCGCTGTCGGCAGTGATATGGATGGCCTGACGGGCGTCTTCAGGCAGAGCCAGAGCCAGAGAGGGCAGGCATAGCAGAGATACACAGAGGCTTTTCTTTACAACGTTAATTAGCATTATGCACTCCGGTTACTTCAGATAGCAGCTTAAGAATGCCACTGTCGGTATCTATTGTCATACCAACACTGGTGGTTGTGCTGGTGCTGTTCGTTATAGTGACTTTCTTGTCTGTTCGGGCAATGCGCTGTTTTGGATAAAATGTCAAAGACTCAGTGTTCAAAGTATTGGCCAGTTGTGGGTCTGGATTGTCTAATAAAAAAACCTCACCAGTTAAGAAAACTGTGTCGTTGTTATCACGGATAATACCATGAAGACTACTGGCTTTATGGCTAGGCATATTGATTCTATAAAGTTGTATTTCAGGTGTTTTTAAAAGTATTTGTTGTAGCGCAGGTTGGTGTTCTAATTGACTGGAACGGAGCTGCTGCTTCAATTGGCCGTGGCGATCGTAGTCTTTGATCAGGCCATTAATAATATAGTAATCTGATTGTTGATAAGCGGGATTGGGCTCCTGCTTTACTTTGTTCGGGCGGCGCTCTTCATCCATGCCAAGGTAGATGACAGCAGGAATGAGAATGGCTGCTGCTGCAGCAAGCCGGGCGCGACCGGTCAGCATTTACAGATACTCTCCGTACAGGGCTTCCAGTTTACCCTGAGCGGCAAGAATCGTTTCGCAAAATTCACGTCCGGCACCATTACCTGCGGTCCGGAGGGTGCACCAGTCTGCATGCTGGGCGACAAATTGATGCCCCCCGTTTACAGTTGCGCCAAATGCTACGGCGCGAATAGCGGCCAGATCTGGCAGATCATCACCGATATAAGCGGTTTCGTTTGCTTTGAAGCCTGTATCGAGCCAGAGCTCCTTTAAAGCGGTGAGCTTATCTTCACGCCCCTGATATAGGTAATCAATACCCAGAGATTCAGCTCTGCGTTCTACCTGCGGTGATCGGCGACCGGTAATGATCGCCGTTTTTATGCCGCTTTGGGCCAGTAACTTAATGCCCAGGCCGTCGAGGGTATTGAAGTTTTTGACTTCAGATCCATCTGCGAGAAAGTTCAGTTTGCCATCGGTGAGGACACCGTCAACATCGAAGACCGCAAGTTTTACAGTCAATAATTTATTGATTAGTTGTTCGCTGAGTATGGAATGCATCAGATGACTCCTGCTTTGAGCATGTCATGCATGTTAAGTGCTCCCACGGGGCGTTGCGCCTCGTCCAGTACGATCAGTGCATTGATCTGCTTTTCCTGCATGATTTGCAGTGCCTCTGCAGCCAGTATGTCACTGTTAACAGTGGTGCAGCTAGTTGTCATAACTTCGGTAATCAGGGTGTTTTTCATATCAATTTCATGGTCGAGGGTTCGACGCAGGTCACCGTCAGTGAATATTCCTTGCAGGATGCCTGCGGCGTTGATAACCGTTGTCATGCCTAACCGTTTTCGGGTTACTTCCATCAATGCCTCATTGAGCATGATGGAATCACTGACCTTGGGAATATCATCTCCGCTGTGCATGATGTCTGATACTTTGAGTAGCAAGCGTCGCCCCAGGCTGCCGCCGGGGTGAGAAAAAGCAAAATCTTCAGCGCTAAAGCCGCGCGCTTCTAATAATGCAATAGCCAGAGCATCACCAATCACCAGTGTTGCAGTTGTGCTTGAGGTGGGAGCCAGGCCCAATGGGCAGGCTTCTTCGCTAATGGTTACGTTCAGATTAGCATCGGCGCTGCGGGACAGGGTGGAATCGGGGTTACCTGTGATACTGATTAGCGGGGCTTTCATACGCTTAATGAGGGGGAGTATAGAAAGTACTTCGCTGGTCTCGCCTGAGTTGGATAGTGCGATGACGATATCATCAGGAGTGAACATCCCTAAGTCGCCATGACTGGCTTCGCCAGGGTGAACAAAAAATGATGGTGTGCCGGTAGAGGCAAGCGTTGCAGCGATTTTGTTACCGATATGTCCGCTTTTTCCCATGCCTGTGACGATCACTCGTCCTTTGCATTCAAGGGCCAGCATACAGGCTGTTTCGAAATTGGAATCCAGGTGAGTAATAAGGTCATTGACCGCGTCTCGTTCCATTAAAATCGTATGCTTAGCCGATGCTAAAAAATCCAATTCTTTGTTCATAACTTTATATTCACAGCTCGTTATTCAGGGGGAGAGTCGCCGTTTGTCGTATCAGATACTCATATTGTATAGCAGTGTCAGATAGCCTGCATAGGCTGTCACTAGTAATCCGCCTTCAACTCGGGAAATTTTGGGCGGCTTTTGAAATAGCGCTAGTAACGCTAATAGTAGCGTTAATCCCAGTGTCATTCCGTAATCACGTATTAGTACAATCGGCTCCAGTTCAATAGGTGCTAACAGGCCTGGAACTGCCATTACCGCGGCAATATTGAAGATGTTCGAACCGACAATATTACCTAGGGCGATATCGGTATGGCCTTTTAAGGCGCTGGCAACCGATGCTGCTAACTCTGGCAGACTGGTGCCTATAGCTACGATGGTTAAACCGATAATAAGTTCACTTACACCGAGTGTAGTCGCTACCTCTGTTGCACCCCAGACCAGTAGCCGGGAGCTGCCAGCCAGCAGTAAAAGGCCGCTAATAAGCCAGAATATGGCCCATTTTGTCGGTAAATCAGGTAGTTCCTCTTCTTCATCGGTAATATCTTCATCACTAGCGTTGCGCTGAAATCGAGTGAATAAGAACAGGCAGGCAATCAGTGAAAGGATAAGAATGACAGAATCCATTCGTCCAAGATAAAGGTCGTAGAGGACGCCGCCGGCAAGGAACGTTATTGCCAATAACAGAGGGATCTCTTGTTTTAAAACTTTAGACTTTACCGGCAGGGGGGCGACCAGGGCTGTTATTCCCAGGACTAAACCAATATTTGCTATGTTAGACCCCAGTGCGTTACCAACCGCGAGGCTTCCTGCGCCGGTAGTAGAGGCCATAACTGAAACCAGTATTTCCGGAGCCGAGGTACCAAAAGAGACCACGGTTAGTCCGATCAGCATGGGCGACATGCCAAAGTTCTTAGCGGTGCCTGCAGCACCGATGACAAAACGGTCTGCACTCCAGACCAGGATAATAAAACCAACTAACAGGGCGATAATAGGGTATAGCATCAGGTTATTTGTTCAGCTGTGATTAAAACGGAGGCCTATTTAATGAATTATATGGGACATGTGCAAGAGGTTGCTGCAGTGGATGCCGAATTTATTCAAGTTTAATGGCAAGAGTGTTATAGTCTGCACGCTTTTTTTTAATGGAATTACCGTGGTTCTGGGTCGATCGCAGTTTGCCTCACCGGTATCAATTATTTCCGCAAGCAGTGTTATAGGCACGGCCTTGCCGCCTTTATGCTGTCTAGCTTGAGTCATCGTTACTATGGAACTTTTTGACGATATCATTATTGATATTAAACAACTTACCTTTAGCCGGGGTAACCGGTATATCTATAAAGATGTGGATATACGTATCCCCCGGGGTAAAGTAACAGCCATTATGGGCCCCAGTGGTACAGGCAAAACTACATTGCTTAGGTTGATTGGTGGCCAGTTGAAGCCAGATTCTGGCTCTATTTTACTGGACGGTGATGATATTCCGTGCCTTGGGCGTTCTGAGCTATTTGATGTCCGTGAAAAAATGGGGATGCTATTTCAGAGCGGGGCGCTGTTTACTGATATGAGCGTTTTTGAGAACGTGGCTTTTCCTATCAGAGTTCATACTAAACTACCTGAAGATATGGTCAGAGATGTTGTTCTGATGAAGTTGCAGGCAGTCGGTTTACGCGGCGCCGCGCAGCTTATGCCAAGTGAATTGTCAGGCGGTATGTCTCGAAGAGTTGCTTTGGCCAGGGCGATAGCGCTGGCTCCAGCTTTGGTCATGTATGATGAGCCGTTTGCGGGCCAGGATCCCATTGCTATGGGAGTGTTGGTTAATTTGATTCAGAAGCTTAATCAGGCGTTGGGGCATACCAGTATAATTGTCTCTCATGATATTAAGGAAGCGCTGAGTATCGCTGACTATGTCTATATAATAGCTGATGCTGGAGTGATCGCTCAGGGTACTCCTGAGGAACTGCAAAAGGTGGATTCGGAACAAGTCCGGCAGTTTATGATGGGGCTACCCGATGGGCCTGTTCCATTTCATTTTCCTGCCGCTGATATTACTACCGAATTGATGGAGGGGTGATGCAACCAGTATTAGATAATATCGCTCTATTTGGCCGGGCTGGACTGGACAAGGTTGAGGCTGTTGGGCGTTCTGGCATGATATTGATTAATGCCATTGTTGCTCGCCCCGATCCTGTACAGTCATTTCCGTTGCTGATCCGACAGCTTTATTCTGTCGGCGTACTGTCGATGATTATTATTATTGTTTCCGGGCTGTTTATCGGCATGGTTCTGGCGCTTCAGGGTTATACCATTTTGGTGGATTACGGTACTGAACAGGCAGTTGGGCAGATGGTGGCTCTTAGCTTGGTTCGGGAGTTAGCGCCTGTTGTTGCTGCATTATTATTTGCTGGCAGGGCTGGTTCTGCATTAACTGCAGAAATTGGTCTTATGAAGGCCACTGAACAGTTGTCCAGTATGGAGATGATCGGTGTAGATCCTCTGCGCAGGATTATTGCTCCCCGTTTCTGGGCGGGTTTTATTAGTTTACCTATTCTGACTATGATCTTCAGTGCTGTGGGCGTCTGGGGGGCGATGCTGGTCGGCGTGGAGTGGCTGGGCGTTTATGAAGGATCGTTCTGGGCGAATATGCAAAACTCAGTAGATTTCTTTGATGATGTGGTAAACGGCCTGATTAAAGCGCAGGTCTTCGGTTTGGTTGTGACCTGGGTAGCAGTGTTTCAGGGGTATGATGCATTACCCACTTCTGAAGGGATAAGTCAGGCAACGACTAAAACAGTAGTCTACTCATCTCTGGCTATACTTGGACTTGATTTTATTATGACAGCATTGATGTTTGGAGATTTTTGAAACATGCGTATTCGTGGAGTTGAGCTGGCTGTTGGTGTCTTTATGTTGGTGGGTGCTCTTTCGCTGGCGGTATTAGCTATTAACGTTAGCGGGCTGGGGTTATCAAAGCAGGAAGGCTCTTATAAGGTCTATGCTCTGTTTGAAAATGTGGGTGGTCTGACAGCCCGCTCTAAAGTGTCTATGTCTGGCGTAACCATTGGGCAGGTGGGTGCTATCCGTATCGATCCAGAAAGGTTGATGGCTGTCGTTGAGATTGAAATGAATGGTGATGTAGATTACCTGACAGTTGATAGTTCAGCATCTATTCTGACAGCAGGCCTATTGGGTGAGAAATATATTGGCATTACCACAGGCGCTGATGATGAGGTGCTGACTGAGGGGGGGTATATTGAAGATACTCAGTCCTCTCTGGTACTGGAAGAGTTGATTGGTAAGTTCCTCTTCAATAAAGCGTCAGAATGATTTTTTGTAGAACCGGTTTGTTAGGAAATGGAATTGATTAAAATGAGTTATTTAAATCGTTGTCTGGCAACATTGTTAATGCTGCTTGTTAGCTTTACCGCTAATGCTTCCTGGGATGAGGCGCGTGGGGCTGTTGAGCAAGCTTCTGCCAGCATGATGGCTGTGCTTGAGAATGAAGACTTGAAACAGCCTGAGCAGGAAGAGCTGCTGATAAATGAGATCGAAACTATTCTTAATCCTGTCGTGGATTTTGATTATGTATCCAAACGAGTGATGGGTAAGTATTTTCGCCGGGTAAGCGCTCAGCAACAGCAGGAGTTTTCAGGCGTATTTAAAGATACGATGGTGCGTACCTTTGCTAAGTCTTTGGTTGGTTTTGATATCGTTCGTTATGAAATGGCTCCGCAGGGAAAGCCAAGCCCGAAAGCAGAGAAACAGATTGTGAGTGTTCATATCTACTCATCACTGGGGCAGCAATACACGTTGGTGTATTACATGCTGAAGCAGGCTGACGGCTGGAAGCTGGTAAATGTGCTGGTTGATGGTATTAATCTGCGGTTAAATTTTAAAAACCAGTTTTCGGATATGGTTTCCCGTAGCGGCGGAGATGTAAAGCAGGTCATTGCAGACTGGAAAATGGCGATGGCTAATAACAGCAACAAGGATAACTGATGAGCGCACGGGTTGAATTTAATGGCAGCTCTGCAGTGTTATCTGGTGACTTGTTGTTCGGGACGGTTTTATCGGTTAGGACAGAGCTTGAGGGCTTTGTTGACAGGGCTGAGAAGCCGATTGTTATCGATTTTATACGGGTTTCCCGGGTAGATAGTTCGGCGGTATCGCTTTGGTTATGTTTACAACGCCGCTCGAAGAGCCGGGAAGTGTTGCTGACAGCACGCAATGTCCCCGCGGAGCTTAGCTCTATCGCCCGTCTGGCAGGTTTGGATTCGTTAGGTCTGAACGAGTCCTCTGGAGGCTTGTAAGACTGGCTGATTCGCCACAGACATCGCCTTTTGTCATATTTTCGGCTATCATGGCCGACCTAATATTTTCCCCAAATTTTCATCGGTATCGTGCATGCAAATCGAAGACGTAAAACGTATTCTGGAAGAGAAGCTGGAAGGTTGTGAAGTATTCCCTGAAGGTGAGGGCTGTAATTTTCAGGTGACGGTAGTCGGCGATCTTTTTGAAGGTCAGCGCCCGGTTAAGAAGCAGCAGATGGTTTATGCCTGTCTGGCAGACCAGATTGCTGATGGTAGTATTCATGCTCTAACCATCAAAACCTATACTCGTGCCCAGTGGGCAGAACAGAACTGAAGCGCATAGAGACCTTATTCCATGGATAAACTGATTATTACAGGTGGCACTCGCCTGGACGGTGATGTACGTATCTCCGGTGCGAAGAATTCTGCGCTGCCGATTCTGGCTGCGACCTTACTGGCCGATGAGCCGGTAACTATCAGTAACCTCCCGCATCTGCATGATATTACTACGATGCTCGAACTGCTTCGGCAGATGGGTGTGGATCTCACCATTGATGAGAAGCTCAATGTCGAGATAGATACCCGTACCCTGACATCGACGGTAGCACCGTACGAGCTGGTTAAGACCATGCGTGCCTCTATATTGGTGCTGGGGCCTTTGCTGGCACATTTTGGCCATGCGGAAGTTTCCCTGCCCGGTGGTTGTGCTATTGGTAGTCGCCCGGTTGATCTGCATCTCAAAGGTCTTGAAGCGCTGGGTGCTGAAATTACAGTAGAGGAAGGCTTTATCCGTGCGACTTCGGACGGTCGTCTTAAAGGCGGGCGGGTGTTCTTTGATATCGTTACGGTGACCGGCACCGAAAATATCCTGATGGCTGCAGCTTTGGCTGAAGGGCAATCTATTATCGAGAATGCGGCCAGAGAACCTGAAATTGTCGATCTGGCTGAGTTCCTGATTGCGATGGGTGCAGACATTACTGGTCATGGTACCGATACGATTACAGTAAACGGCGTCGCTTCTTTGAAGGCTTGTAGCTTCCCGGTGATGGCTGACCGTATAGAGACAGGTACATACCTGGTGGCCGCTGCGGCGACACGAGGTAAGGTTAAAGTCAAAGATACCCGTCCTGATACTCTGGATGCGGTACTGCAAAAGCTGGAAGAGGCGGGTGCAGAGATTGAGACTGGAGAAGACTGGATCAGTCTGGATATGAAAGGTAAGCAGCCTAAAGCGGTCAGTATTACCACTGCACCATATCCGGCGTTTCCAACCGATATGCAGGCGCAGTTTGCAGCGCTGAATATTATTGCTGAAGGCATGGGTGTGATTAAAGAGACTGTCTTCGAAAACCGGTTTATGCATATGCAAGAGATGTTGCGAATGGGGGCTAAGATCACTATTGATGGCAACACTGCTATTACTGAAGGGCGGGAAGAGCTCCATGGTGCGCCAGTGATGGCTACCGATCTGCGTGCGTCTGCGAGCCTGGTTATCGCGGCAATGGTAGCCAGTGGTGATACTGTTATTGATCGCATCTACCATATTGACCGTGGCTATGAGTGCATCGAAGAGAAGCTCCAGTTACTTGGAGCAAAGATAAGGCGGGTTCCGGGATAACCGGAGTAGATGTATACAGAGCTTTTGCGTATACAGGCACAGACAGAGAGTCTAACCTGATTTTTTAAGTGGCAACGAAACAGCAAATATGAAACAGAACCTGACCATTGCGCTATCTAAAGGGCGTATTCTGAAAGATACGCTGCCTTTATTGGAAGCGGCAAATATTATCCCTGCTGAAGATATTTTCAGTAGCCGAAAGCTGATTTTCGATACTAATCACGACAATATCAAGTTGCTGGTTATCCGTGCGACCGATGTGCCAACCTATGTGGAGAATGGCGGCGCTGATATGGGTGTTGCCGGTAAAGATGTGTTGCTTGAATATGGCGCAAAAGGGCTTTACGAGCCTTTAGATCTTGATATCGCTAAGTGCAGGCTGATGGTAGCAGGGATGAAAGGCGCCGCCGATGTTCAGGGGCGGATGAAAGTTGCTACCAAATTTGTCAATGTTACAAAGGCGTACTTTGCTCGTCAGGGGCGTCAGGTCGATATTATCAAACTCTATGGGGCAATGGAGCTGGCGCCTATTATGGGTCTGGCTGATCGTATTGTGGATATCGTCGATACCGGGAACACATTACGCGCTAATGGTTTAGAGCCTCTGGAAGATATCTGCTACGTCAGTTCTCGTATGGTGGTAGGTAAAGCGGCAATGAAGATGAAGCACCGGCAGATACAGCCTATTCTTGAATTATTGGCGGCGGCTGTTGAAGCCCGTAAAGAAAGTGTGGAAGCAGAGCAGGCTGACTCATAATGGCCAACATAGATATTCTAAGATTAGATAGTCAGCAGGCGGATTTCAGCGAACAACTGGATAAACTGTTGGCTTGGGAATCGGTTTCCAATAAAGAGATCAACCGAACCGTTGATGACATTCTGGAACGGGTTAAAGCTGAAGGTGATCAGGCGGTAGTTGAATTCACCAATCGTTTTGATCGGTTAAATGTCAGTTCAATGGCAGAGCTTGAATTTTCCCAGAAGGATATGCAACAGGCGCTTGAAAATCTTCCTGAAGATCAGCGTCATGCGCTGACCGTAGCCGCTCAGCGGGTGCGTGATTACCATGAGCGACAAAAAGGTGAGTCCTGGCAATATCAGGAAGCCGATGGCACTTTATTAGGTCAGAAAGTTACACCGATGGATAGAGCAGGTCTCTATGTGCCCGGGGGTAAAGCCTCTTATCCATCATCGGTACTGATGAATGCTATTCCTGCCCATGTAGCGGGTGTAGAAGAGTTAATTATGGTGGTGCCTACTCCTGACGGAGAGGTTAACCAGCTGGTTCTGGCTGCGGCTGCTCTGGCGGGTGTTAGCCGTGCTTTTGCTGTCGGTGGCGCTCAGGCTGTAGCCGCGCTGGCCTACGGCACCGGGACTATCCCTAAGGTGGATAAGATTGTTGGCCCGGGTAATATTTTTGTCGCCACAGCTAAACGAGCAGTATACGGAACGGTTGGTATCGACATGATTGCGGGGCCATCTGAAATCCTGGTGATCTGTGATGGTAATACCGATCCTGACTGGATCGCGATGGACCTGTTCTCTCAGGCAGAGCATGATGAAGATGCTCAGCCAATCCTGATCAGCCCGGATGCTGCATTTCTTGATAAGGTCAGCGCTAGTATTGATAAGCTTCTGCCTACTATGGAGCGAGGCGCTATTATCTCACGGTCCTTGGCGGACCGTGCCGCGTTGATTAAAGTGACGGATCTTGATGAAGCGGCGTTGGTGAACAATCGAATAGCGCCGGAGCATCTTGAACTCTCTGTTGAGGATCCTCAGGCGTTGCTACCGCAGATTAAGCACGCAGGTGCTATCTTTATGGGGCGTTATACCGCAGAAGCGCTGGGTGATTACTGTGCCGGGCCGAACCATGTTCTGCCGACCTCAGGCACGGCAAGATTCTCTTCGCCTCTGGGGGTGTATGACTTCCAGAAACGCTCTTCTTTAATTATGTTTTCTGAAGACGGTGCGTCAGAGATGGGTAAAGTCGCTTCGGTGCTTGCGCGAGGTGAAAGTCTGACTGCCCATGCGCGTTCAGCAGAGTATCGTATAAAAGGTTGAGCAATCAGCGTTTTAAAAGCCT
>JAIBCZ010000283.1 GCA_024679645.1 Amphritea sp. | reverse complement strand
TGGGCTGGGTTATCGTCGGCGGTATGACTTTTGGTACGCTACTGACATTGTTTGTAATACCTACTGTATACAGTTATCTTGGTAAGCGTCTGTTCAAACAGATAGAGCCGGATACTCAACTTATTGAACAAGGATCTGAGCGGTGAAAGTCACTAAACACACTCTGCTAGCCGTAGCGGTCAGCTGCGCCCTGATAACCTCACATGCCAGTGCTGCTGCGCTGACAGATATTTACCAGCAGGCACTGCAACAGGACCCACAACTGAAAGCTGCTGAAGCGGCTTCATTGGCTGGTGCAGAAGCGCTGCCTCAAAGCCGCGCAGGCTTATTACCCAACATTGGGCTAACAGCAAACACCACCTGGATTGAAGCTGAGAACGCGGACTTCAACAATCACGGCTATACCGTCAGTCTGAGCCAGCCGCTGTTTTCAGCTGCTGCCTGGTTTAACTATAAGCAAGGCGTCTCTCAGTCTGAAGTTGCAAAATTGCAGTTTGATCAGGCTCAGCAAAACCTTATTCTGCGAGTCGTTAACAACTACCTAAGCGTACTCCGGGCACAAACGTCTCTGGAAACATCTCAGGCCCAGGAGCGCGCAATCAAGCGTCGGCTGGAACAGGTCAACGCCCAGTTTGAAGTGGGACTGATCGCCATTACGGATGTTCAGGAAGCACAGGCATCCTATGATAACGCCAGGGTCTCCCGAATTCTCGCAGAAGGCGACCTGGACAATAGTTTCCAGGCCCTCGAACGATTAACCGGACAACCTTTAAGTAATGTTAATCTATTGGATAAAGACTATCCGGTTGAGAACATATCCCCAATCGCGCCTGAAGCCTGGATAGAAAAATCTCAGAGTGGCAACCTGGCCCTAAAAGTAGCGCTAGCCAACACTGAAGTCGCCCGCAGACAGGCTCAGGCAGCCTCCAGTGGTCATCTGCCAACCCTGTCGCTTACGGCAAGTCATGATCGTGATAAAGGAACGAAGAGTAGTAATAACTGGGCGGAAACCAATCAAATAGGACTAACCCTGTCCATGCCTATTTTCTCTGGCGGAGCTACCAGCTCTACCAGTCGCCAGGCTGAATACGGCTTCACCCAGGCCCGCTTTAATCAGGACGATACGCTCAGAGGTGTTATTCAGGAGACCCGCAATCTACTGCGTAATTTACAGACAAATGTCCTGAGTGTAGCCGCGCGTCAGCAAAGTATCCTCTCCAGCGAAACAGCCCTTAAAGCAACAGAAGAGGGGTTCAATGTTGGCACCCGAAATGTGGTTGATGTTTTGCAAGCAGAGCAGCAGTTATATAGCTCTCAGCGGGATTATGCTAATGCCCGTTACGACTACATCCAGAATCTGTTTAGCTTTAAGCAACAGCTTGGTACGCTAAACCCGGACGATCTGATGGGATTGGATCAATGGTTATTAACCAGATAACAGCTATTACAGAAAAGGCTGATGCGCTCGCATCAGCCTTTATAAAATATCTATCGCCAGACCTAACACCTTGAAGCGATAACCAGCCCCGCAAATAAGTATTACTCGTTAACCACGATTTCACTCAACCCATGCTTTTCTGCAAACTGATTGAGCTTACCTGATTGCTTCATCACCAACAGAAAGTCATCCACCTCTTTCAACCACTCCAACTCACCTTTAGGTACAGCATAAGCATACCCGGTTTTAGCAAAAGGCTGTTCCGGTGAAAGTAATACCGCCCATGAAGTAAGTGCCACCATTCGTTTCCCGTAGGGAAAGTCAGTCATAAACACATCAGCCCGACCACTCATAACTTCCTGCTCACGGGCTTTAAAGCTATCAACCACAGAGACATCAGCCTGCTTAAATCTTTGTTTTACCACCGACTCCATGTAAGTGCCCTTCTGGACGACGGCAATGACGCCATCCTGATCAATATCATCCCAATGCGCTATCTCTTCATTTTCTTTAGTACCTACCGCATAAATTCCGCTGGCCAGGTAAGGCTGCGAAAACTCCATATGGGGTTTACGGCTATCCCTGATACCCACACCATGCATGGCAATATCGCAGGTATCATTTTTAAGATTACTCGCCAATTTTGAAAAAGAACTTTCAACAAAGGTCAGCTTAACGCCAAGAGTGTCAGCAAGCGCATGAGCCATGTCGATGTCGACTCCTTCAAGCTGCTGGGTGCGGGGATTACGGTAACTGATGGCGAAGTAGCCTGGCCATATACAGACCTTAATGTTACCTGAAGCCTGAATCGTCTTTGACCGCTCACTGGCAAAGGCGCTGTTCATTGAAGCCACTAGTAGGGATAATAGGATACAGAATGTGATTCTAAAATAATTGGTCATGATAGGGATGCCTGCAATATCTGTCAGATGGTCAATTAACTTCGATACCCCCATTCATTTCAAGCCTTATTCTGAGATATGATCTGATTTAATCCACTTCTTTGATGTGAGTTGTAATTTTTATGCACAGTAGTCTTCAAAAGAAGCCTCCCTCTTTCGCTAAGTGGGTC
>JAIBCZ010000132.1 GCA_024679645.1 Amphritea sp. | reverse complement strand
CCCGACGACGCGACAGGCTAATCTTGCTCTGCTGAGCCAGCAGGAATCTCAGATATATGAATTGGCAAGTCGATATTATCTGGCTCAGTTTATGGCGCCCTATGAATATGATGATACCCGGGTAGAGTTGAACATAGCGGGTGGGGAGTTCATCGCCACGGCACACCAGACTCAGGTGACTGGCTGGAAGCCGCTTCTTGGGTCATCCGAGTCTAAGCAAAGTGCACTGCCGCCGTTAACCAAAGGGCTGCCATTACGCTGTGTTGAGGGTGAGCTGGATGAAAAAAATACGCAGCCGCCTAAGTACTTTACTGATGCCACTCTGCTTGCAGCGATGACCGGAATAAGTCGTTATGTTGCCGATGCGGATATCCGTAAAGTACTAAAAGAAACCGACGGATTGGGAACGGAAGCTACCCGGGCAGGGATGATTGAACTCTTATTCACCCGCAATTTTATCCAGCGCCAGGGTAAAGCCATCCGTTCCACAGAGATCGGTCGTGCCTTAATTGATTGTTTGCCCGATAGCGCGACTATTCCGGATATGACCGCTTTGTGGGAATCAGAGTTGGGGCGGATCAGTCAGCAGGAAACCAGCTATAGCCACTTTATGCAGCCCCTGACAGAGCGACTTCATGAACTGATCGCCCAGTCCGCTCAAGTAATTATTCCGGATACGCTTAAAGCCTTAAGTCCTCCACCGAAAAAACGTTCTGTTCGACGTCGCAGTACCACAAAGAAGCCTGTTGGTGGGAAAAGTCGTACCGCAGCTAAGAGTAAAAGACCGGTTAAAGCAAAGTCGACTTAACGGCAATGTTCAAGTAATAATCAGACTTGAACTAGCTAGTGCTCAATGAGCGTCCCTTGTTTTGTAAACTTGCTTTTCAGCTATTTTTCAGACATGCGAACTACTCTTTTATTAAGTATCTGAGTTATCTGAAATTGATTTTTCAGTAGCTTATTTAACGAGGAGTTTTCATATGAACATTGGTAAAAAAGTAACAGCACTGATCATGGTCTCGTTGTTGTGGGGGAGCAGCGCAGTGGCAGAAGTGCCTTTTGGTGATAAGGAATCGGTCAGCTACGCAGATGATCTGTGGGGTTTTATGGTTGACCATAAACTGGCGGGAAATGATTCTATTATGACTCGTCCCTATACCGGAGCACCTCCCCACGGAATGATTCTTGAGCTGATTGAGCAGAAAGTGACCTTGATGGGCGTCAATGGTGAGCTGGTCGTAAAGCGAAACTATGGTGGTGATGGTCTGACGATTGATGATGTTATCAATAATCCGGACAAGTACCTCCAGGCGGTCACTGTAATGTTTCAGCGAGAAGAGGGTTACGACAGTGATAACCAAAACTGGTTCTACGCTAAATATGCCCCTGACGGCTCTTTGATGACCAATCCTAAAGGGGTGCCGCTGGCCGGACGTGTCGCTAAAGGAATGCCTACAGGTTGCATCGCTTGTCATAAAGCGGCAGGCGGTGACTATATTTTCAATCATGATCGCTACAATAAGATGTAGTCGTAATCGTTATAAAAATATAAAAAAACGGCGCTAATAGCGCCGTTTTTACAAATAGGTGTATCGAAGCTATTAATCTAATTTTGGTTCGTGCCAGTTGATGCACTTGAGAAATTTATGCGCGGGATAGAATTTACCGTCTTTACCGGTCTGATCTTCTGATGATTTGATAAAAGCTTTGGGCAGCTCACCACCACTGTATACATCCAGACCTTTTTCAGATCGGTAGTAAGCCAGTGTCTCTTCGATTTCTGCTTCAGTTTTACAAAGTTTTGACAGGTTGCTGTCCTGTACTGCAGCCATGTCTTTGTCGGCATCGATACCCAGTACATGGGCCATGCCATAAGTCACCACCAGAATGTCTGCAACTGCATCCCGTACTTCAGACATATCTTTATTCTGAATGCCCTCAACCAGCTCCGCCAGTTCTTCCTGAATCAAGTGTAACTGCTTGCCTGACTTTTCCCAGTCAGGGTTATCCATGCTGCCTAATTGATTGCCAAAAACAGTGTTCAGAAAGGAAACGTCGGTGAAATTACTCATGGTTATGTCTGTACCGTTGAAAGTTAAAAACGGCCTATATGATGACGGTTTCTTAGGCTCATCGCAATTGAGAATCGTTGTGACTATGTATCTTGCAGTGAGGTAAGGGCTTTAGATCAAGTTTTCCGTATTCTACCGGTGTGTTCACAATTATTGTGCTGTTATTGATAGCAACTATATCCCGAGTCCAGGGTAATTAAGATGACTGTTTCATGTGAAAAAATGTAGATGAATAGAGCGTGATTGATCGTTAATTTTATTCATGTCTTTTGATATTGACCCTGTAGGTCCTCCTCCCTAGAATGCACTCAGTTTTTGGTAATCCTGTTGTTTAACAGGATTTTAAACGGGAAGTTGGTGCGCTTAGTTAGTTTCTAACGAGCATTCTTTGCAAGCAAAGCCAACACTGCCCCCGCAACGGTAATCGAGTTAAAACATTACAAAGGCCACTGTGTAATACATGGGAAGGCGTAATGTTGGGAAGATTTATACCCGCTCGTAAGTCCGGAGACCGGCCTCAAACACTACTCAGTCGGCATAGCGGAGGGCTAATGCAGCGGCAGCACGTTTCTCTGGACCTTTCTGGCTTACCGGCCAGTTCATGTTTTGAGGTTGTCGTGTTTCTGTTCATTCCTGCTCGCTAGTGCCATTACTCTAATTGGCGTGCGGCGGGCACGTACAGGACAGCATCTTACTCATGAAAAAATTATCCAACTCCGTTCTGGTAACGGCGTGTTGTTATTCCTCTTTAGCAGCCGCTCAGCAAACCTTTGACCTTAATGAAATACAAGTGACTGCCTCACGGGTAGCTCAGACTGTAGATGAAACTCTGGCTTCAGTGACTTTGATTACACGCAGTGATATCGAACGCTCTCAAGCCGTTACTGTGGCTGAAATTTTACAAAAGACCCCGGGCGTGATGATCACTAACAGTGGTGGTATCGGTAAATCGAGTAGTATCTATCTGCGTGGTACCTCCACTAAAGATCTGTTAATACTTGTTGATGGTATACGGATAGGCTCGGCTACATTAGGCCAGGTGAGCGTCGAAGATCTTAATTTAAGCCAGATCGAACGTATTGAAATTGTTCGGGGGCCTCGCTCTTCTCTGTATGGGTCAGACGCTGCAGGTGGTGTAATCCAGCTTTTTACACGCCGTGGTATGGGTAAGTTAACGCCTTCTTTTACGGTTTCTTCAGGATCAGATAGTACCTCACTGGCAGAAGTCGGGTTGCAAGCGGGTGATCAAGATCGGTGGTTTAATGTAACGGCATCGGGCATTACCACTGATGGATTTGATGCAAAAATCACTGGTGATAGTGATAAGGATGGTTATCACAATAAAGCTTTACAGCTTAAGTTAGGTCAGCGTTTTGATAAGGGCCATGAACTTGAAGGGTTGTTCAGCTTTACTCATGCTGACAATGAGTATGATGGTTATGCTGACCGAAGCAAAACCCTGACTAAGGTTTTAGGGGGGCGGGGTACAATCGTTGCCACCGATGTTTGGCGCGTTAATCTGTCTGCAGGACGGAGTCTGAATGATGTTAAAACGTTGTCCGGTGATACTTTTAGTAGTCGTTATGAAACGATACGTGATTCAATCAGCGTTCAGAATGAGTTGTTGATAGGTGAGAGGAACCTGCTGGTTTTTGGTGTTGACTATCTGAATGATCAGGTTGAAGCAAGCAAAGTATACGCTGAGACAGAACGAACTAACTGGGCGGGCTTTACTCAGTATCAGTTGATGTCTGGGCGGTCAGACCTGCAGCTAAGCTTGCGAGTGGATGATAACGAGCAATTCGGTCAGCATTCCACCGGTGGTATCGCCTGGGGACTCCAGCTCAGCGACGAAATAAGCTTTATCGCTTCATTCGGTACGGCTTTTAAAGCGCCTTCATTTAATGATCTGTATTACCCCGGTAGTGGCAACGAAGCATTGCAGCCAGAGGAATCAGCCACATCTGAACTCAGTCTCAGAGGAAAGAGTCAGGGCTTTAACTGGCAAACATCGCTTTACGAGACAAGGTTTGAAAATATGATTGCCTGGGCTCCGGTTTCGCCGGGCTCTTATACCTGGGCGCCGAGTAACATCAACTCAGCACGCATTCGTGGCTTAGAGCTCGGTGCGGATTATCAGTGGCAGCTGTGGCGTTTAAGCGCTAATGCCTCATTTATTGATTCCGAAAACCGTTCAGGCGTTAACAAAGGAAAGCGTCTGCAGCGCCGTGCAGACAGGCTCGCCAATATGAGTATTGATCGTGACTTTGGGGCATTCGCATTAGGTGCCACAGTGCACGGAGAAGGCCGTCGATACGCTAATGCGAGCAACACCCGTTCACTCGCTGGCTTTGGTACTGTTGATCTGCGTGCCACATACCAGCTGTCGCCTTCATGGCAGATTCGAGCGAAGCTCAGTAATTTATTAAATAAGCAATATCAAACAGTCAGGGATTATAACCAGTCGGGTGCGACCGGCTTGTTTACGCTGGCATACCGGCCTCAGTAACCTTCATCTGTTCGCTTACATTATTACTGCCACCTTAATAACAGAGACCTGCCATGATTAATATTCAACAGCGATCACAACTGATGATCGGCGCTATTTTGATTGTATTGATAGCTATAACCCGGGGCCATCATTTTGCTTCAGTCGACCATTTACCGAGTGCCTCCTGGGCTGTGTTTTTTCTGGCAGGTGTTTATCTCAAGCCGTTATGGTCTTTTCCGTTGCTGATTCTGGAGTCTTTTATACTGGATTTTGCAGCAATTACCTTTGGCGGAGTGAGCTCATTTTGTGTGACGCCCGCTTACATTATGCTGGTGCCTGCTTATGCATCGCTCTGGTGGGCAGGGCGTTGGTACGCGCAACGCCATCATGAACGTTGGAGCAGCTTGCCGGTATTATTCGGGAGTTTGCTGGTAAGTACTGGTGTTTGTCAGGTTATCTCTAGTGGTAGCTTTTATTTTTATTCAGGTCGCTATACCGATCCAACAATGGTTGAAATGATCAATCGATTAATTAAGTACTCGCCTTCTCAATTTGAAGCAGTGCTTTTCTATGTTGGCTGCGCTATGGCGATACATCTATTCCTGCACTGGTTTAATCGTAGTCATGAGACAGGGGTTGAGTCCCGATGAGTGATGATAATCTGTTGGTGTTGTCAGAAGAGCAGCAACGAGAAGCGCGTTACCTTGACCGTATGAAACGTAAGAAAGAATTAATCGATCAGTCTGTTGCTCGTGCAGATCAGGATCGTGGTGTCTGTCTTGTACATACAGGTAACGGTAAAGGAAAAAGTAGCTCAGCTTTTGGGATGGTAGCCAGAGCTCTGGGCCATGATATGCAAGTTGGCGTAGTCCAGTTTATAAAAGGGGCCTTTAGTACCGGAGAAGAAGCCTTCTTCAGACGTTTTCCTGAGGTTCGATATTACGTTATGGGTGAAGGCTTTACCTGGGAAACGCAAGATAAAACACGCGATATTGCCGCCGCTGCTAAAGCCTGGAAGCAATCTGAAGCGCTTCTGACTGATGAGAGCATTGGTTTGGTGGTACTTGATGAGCTGAATATTGCACTCAAATACCGTTATGTTGATTTACAGACAGTGATTAGAGCGATTGAAGACCGGCCGGTGAATCAGCATGTGGTGATAACCGGGCGTGGTGCCCCGCAAACTTTGGTTGATATCGCTGATACGGTGACCGAGATGCAGCTGGTGAAACATGCATACCAGGCGGGTATCAAAGCACAGAAAGGTATCGAGCTATGAATCAAATGGTGGCCTCCTGCCCGGCGCTGTTTATCAGTGCTCCTGCTTCTGGTCAGGGAAAAACGACGGTAACGGCGGCTCTGGCTCGTTTACATCGTAATGCAGGCCGGCGAGTTATTGTGTTTAAAACCGGGCCAGATTTCTTAGATCCTATGATCCTGGAGATCGCATCAGGGGAGCCGGTTAATGGGTTAGATTTATGGATGGTCGGTGAAGAGCAAAGCCGGGCCTTATTATGTGACGCCGCCAAGCGTGCCGACCTTAT
>JAIBCZ010000242.1 GCA_024679645.1 Amphritea sp. | reverse complement strand
TGCTGCCGAGATAAACAGGCTTAATATACATAACAGCCGCTTCAGTATTAGTATTACTGGTCGCCGGACAGCCTAAAGGGGGGGCCAGCTGTTAACCAGCACATTAAGCGGAGATATTCTCTGGCTGACCTGGCAAGACCTTTCGCTGCTCGTGCTGATTGCAGTATTTGTACAATTTTTTACCCATCTATGGCCGGAAAAATTAGAGCGATTTTTCTATCTGATTTTTGCGGTCACAATCACTCTTTCGGTCGTTAAAGCAGGAATCTACCTGGTGTTTGTTTGCCTGATAGCCCCGGCTCTGGCCTCTATTGTGCACAACAGATCCAAAGTCTGGTCATATTTAGTTGGCAGTCTAGGCTTTATGATTGGTTTAACCGTCGCTTGGCACTACGACCTTCCAGCAGCGGCCTGTATTGTTGTTAGCATCATTTTATCACTGCTTGTAGCGCTTGGTTTACAACAACGGCTGGGGCAAACGAGTATCGTTACTCAAAGACTAAGTTAGCAAGCTACAAAAAAGGCTGATGCGTTAAACATCAGCCTTTTATGATCATCTTGCAAGGTTTGTTCTCCCCCACTCCTACAAGAAGGATTTTCCGAGCGACGAGCAAGGCGCGTAGCGCCGTTCGAACAACGAGCTACGGCCCTTATGCTTTACATCAACCCGAGTAATCTGGGGAAGAAGAGCGATAGCTCCGGTACTAAACTGGTGACTGCCATCACCGGAAGCCCGACAAAGGCCATCAATCCGAGTGCTGGCAATACCGCTTTATGAATAGGTACCTGTCCAATACGACACGCCATATAGAGAATCGGCGCCACCGGCGGACTGTTAGCTCCGATTACCACCGAGCAGGCAACTATCGACGCGAAATGTATCGGATCGACCCCACTGGCGACCATCAACGGCATAAACAGTGGTGCAACCACCACGGTCACAGAGACATCATCCATAATCATACCGGCGATAATCAGAAAGATGTTCACCGCAATCAGAATCTTAAGCGGGTCTTTAACCAGATCAGTAATCACCTCGGTCAGTTCCTGGGGGATCCGCTCTGAGGCCAGTATCCGGCCAATCATGAAACTGAATAGCAGAATAAGAATCACCGTGCCGGTTGTTTCAGCTGCAGCTATTACGCTATCGCTCAAGCGCTTGATCGTCAGGTCACGGTAGACAAAAAAGCCAATCACAATAGCCATAAATGCTGCTATTGCAGCCGCTTCAGTCGGCGTACACACGCCACCATAGATGCCCCCCAGAATAATTACCGGAAGTGACAATGCAGGTAGCGCACGAAACGCAGCGGTGCCTTTCGATGGCAGGTTTTCCAGACCATCCTGAGCCCCGGCGGAGACTTCCTGAAACAGACGCCCCACACTAAAGCGATTCGCTGCTATCAGACCTGCAATCAACAATAAGGCAGGGCCAATAGAGGCGGCAAAACAGGCGGCAACTGATTGACGTGTTACAACGGCAAACAGAATCATGGTTATCGAGGGAGGAATCAGAATACCCAGGAGAGAGGAAATTCCCAGGAGAGCTGATGAGTAACCACGCGGATAGCCCCGTTTCTCCAGCGGCCCGACCATAATGGTTCCGATCGACGCGACAGCGGCTGTCGCCGTACCCGCAATAGCCCCAAAGATACCGGAAGCCAGCACCATCGAAGCGCCCATCCCCCCCTTGCGCTTACCCACAAGGACTTCGATAAAGTTAACCAGTCTGAGGGCGATACCACCGCTCTGCATCAGGTAACCGGTCAGTACAAACAACGGCAACGCGATCAGAATGACTGAGTCGATAGACCGGTAACCCTGCAACATCAAAGTATTAAAGTTAGCATCGTAAGCGAATGTCAGATACGCCAGTACACCGGCAAAAGACCAGGCTACCGGCACCCCTACAATCATCAGGAATAACAATATTCCTACTGCAATTAAACCTTCCATCAGCGAATATCCTGCTGGTTTGCTTCAGCGATAATAACCGGCTCCGGATGATAGCCAATTACACATTGAATAAAGTCTCTCAGGGCGTACAGGGCGCAGCCGATACTGGCAAACATGATCGCGCTCTGAGGTATCCACAGAGGAATAGACAAACCCGGAGTATGTTGCGGTCGGCGCAGTCCCCAGGCCAGCATCCTATAAGAGAGATAAACGAAGAAACCGGTAATCACCAGTGTCACCAGTGAAATGAAACATTGATGCATCCGTCGAATCTGTCGATCACGGATACTGGTCTGAAGAAAATCCACTACCAGATGTTCACGCTTACGACTGGCAATAAGGCCTCCCACCATATACAGCCACATACCGAACAGCATAATTAGTTCCAGCAAGCCAATAATGGACCAGCCAAAGATATAACGGGCCACGACCAGGAACAGCATCAGGCCCACCAGGGCAAGACTACTGATCAAAGCGATTGCATTAAGCAACCAACTGACCTTCAGGTCCAGCCCGATAAAGAAACGCACAATCATGGCATTACCTCAGAAAGCAAAAACGGCGGTACATTTTCTGTACCGCCGTCTGGGGCTAAAAAGCGTTACAACTTAGTTGCGTTCGCCCGGATGGTATCCATAATTTCAGAGCCAATTTCCTGATCCATCAGTGGCCATACTTTCTCACGGGCAGCCCGGGCAAATTCTTTTATCTGCTCATCGGACAACTCAAAGTATTTCATCCCCGCTTTCTCAGCTTCTGCAACGTAGTGCTGATCTTGCTTTTGTGCATCTTTGAACTGAGTCATCATCACTTCATTCGCCGCATCAGCTACAATTTTCTGCTGTTCTTCATTCAGCTCATCGAAGGATTCCTGGTTCATACTCAGAACGCCGGTCATGAAGAAGTGCTTAGAGCGAACGTAGTAGTCAAGCAGATCGCGGAAGTACTCGTAATCCCAGTAGATAACATTACCCGCTTCACCATCTACAACACCGGTTTGCAGTGAGGTGTATACTTCGCCCCAGTCGATTGCCGCTGTCTGATAACCCAGCGCCTGCATAGTCTGCGGTGCAGGGAATACAGTCATGGTACGGACTTTAAGGCCATCTGCTTCTGCAATATTCGTAGCGTATTTACCTTTGGTTGCTACACCGTTAAAACCTTCAGGCCAGGGGCCAAAGAATTTCAGACCGATATCGGAATAGATACCACCAAGCATATTATTAACCCAGCCACCCGGGCTATACGCTTTGATCGCTTCATCCCAGGTCAGTGTCATATAAGGGGTGTAGATCACACCGATACGCTTATCATAGGAGGTCATTGGCCAGTTGAGCATCACATCAACATCACCCGCCACATGGAGGTCAAATACTTCGTTCTGGCTTCCCAGCTCATTCTGGTAAAAAACCTTAACATCGATGTCGCCTTTAGAGTTGCTCTCAATCAACTCAGCCCAGCGCTCCAGAGTATCGCCAGCCGGTGAACCCTTTGCCCCGGAATCGGTTGCCATTTTCAAAGTCGCAGCCTGTACAGAACCTGCCATCAATACGCCTGTAGCAACCAAACCGGTCAATAGGGAACGAACCTTTCTGCTGCTGAAAACAGTGCTGCTGATCGGGTTATTTTTTATAATCATGTAAATACTCGCCGTTATTATTATGTGTCAAAGAGCCACTGCATGACGCAGTAGAATCCGCTGTAACTTCCCGGGAGCACATAGATACCAGCAATTAAGATCAACGGTCAAATACCACTAATATGGA
>JAIBCZ010000154.1 GCA_024679645.1 Amphritea sp. | reverse complement strand
TGCCTATTTAAACTCCCAGGGGCTTTATGCGCTGCGTGATGGATGGATTAAGCTTCACTATTCTAAGTGAAACGCCCTGTGCGGATCCGCATGCAGGGTGTTGTGGGGGCTGAGGGTTAGAGACCCTCGGCTACCCGATTAGAGCTTGTTGCCGATAACACTTACGATTTCTTCTATCTTGTCATATGGACATTCGATAAATTGCAATTTACTGGAGGCCTCTTCTTTAAGTAATTTCTTAGTCTCTTCCAACTTTTCTACAACCCCCTCTTGAGATGTATCATCCTGAAACAGGACAAGGAATATTTTTGAAATATCTTTTTTAAACCCTTCTTCGACAACTGTGGTCATGAAATTCTGCAAACTACTAATACTGATATCTGGCCTAAATGTCGAAACTGCGTATGTGGTTTCTTCTTTTTCAAACAAGCCGTCAAAAACATTGCCGTCCTCAGCTCCGATGGTTCCATGACCTACTTTATTAATTTTTATATTTTCAAGATTTCCAACACCAAGTAACACTTTATCGTGATTTTCTTGATATTTTGATTCTACTAGTTCTTCAGCTTCTTTCTCGAGTTTATAACGCTCTTTTCTATCATTACCGTTATTTTGTTTGATTTGCTGCATTAAAGATCGACGAATAGTTTCTTCCAGCTCTTTTGTGGCTTTCGGGCTCTGCTTACTGTGCCTTGAAGCAATTTCCGCGACATGATGAGATATATCACCAACTCGCCCAGATATAATATCTTCTATACGTTTTTCTGTTACACCTGTTGATGCTTCAATTCTTTGTAGAGCCTCTGTTGTTTTTACGAACACTTCATTTTGAAGCCTTATACTCTCATCACTACGCTCAATAACTGATTGCTCAGAAACTTTCCCTAAAGCGATGGCAGATATTGCTAATACTATAGATGCACCAGAAAGTATCACTGACATTACGAAACCAATTAATTCTGTCGTCGTAAAGTTTGTTTGCGAACCAGTTTGTGTATTAGAAACAAGTAAGGCAACTATCAGCCCGAGAGAGAAAGATGCAATTATCACCCCTAGTTGCTTGTAACTAATATTCCATTCTTCAGATTGCTTGTTCATTGTTCCCTCTTGATTCGAACTTAATAGTGACTCTAACATTTTAATACTACGCTGGCGCATATGCATGCCAGACCTGATTGATAAAAAGAAGGGTAACTATCAGATAATAAAGAGAAATTACTGTGTATCATGAATTCCCTGAAGACAAAAACGAGAATGCTCATATGCATTCTTAGCCCGGCTTAGTATCCCGCCAGCGTTTTTAACCTATCCCTTTGTTTCTCTAATGTTTTACAAACCATACCGGCAGCAAAACGAGCCTTCTCTAACGATAAAACGAGCATAACCGCTGAAACGCACAAAATAAACTGTCTATGCGTACAGATTATCTTTAGCTGTGAAAGAGCCTGGAAAGGTTCTTGCTCGTTGTTCTGTCGAACAACGAGCAAGTTATGTTTTGGTGACGGTCAGGTTACGTAAGACTATCTTTTCCAACCGCTTGTGTATCTGTCTCATCTACCTCGGTAAAACCAAAGTCTTCGAGAATGGCGTAAGCTGACGGCAGCACCAGTAACAGCAGCATCGTCGAGGTGATCATGCCAAACACCACGCTTGCCACCAACGGTACTAATACCTGAGCCTGCAGGCTGGTTTCTGACAGCAGCGGTAACATGCCTGCGACGGTGGTGACCGATGTCAGGAAGATGGCACGGAATCTATCTCGTACGGCCTGGCCCGCAGCGTCATGAAGGCTTAAACCTTCACGGGAACGAATTTTGACAAACTCCACCAGTAGGATCGAGTCGTTAACCACAACCCCCGCTAATGAAACAAAACCGATCATGCTTGGCAGGCTCAGGTTCAGCCCCATCAGCATATGCCCCCAGATCACACCGATCAGGGCTAAGGGGATATTTAAGAGGACTATCAACGGCTCCTTGTAGTTGCGGAACTGCAAGCTGAGCAACAGGAAAACTCCGGCGATGCCCATAACAAACCCTGTTAATACCGAACCACTGGTCTCCTGATTGTTTTTTACCTCACCTTCCAGACTGAAGCTCAGCTGTGGATAACGTTGCTGCAAGTCACTCAGAAAGCGATTGCGGGTGTCTGTGATAATCTCACTGGTGTTGGCTATCTCAGAATCAACATCGCCGGAGATAGTGACGGTGCGGCGATGATTGATCCGTTGAATCCGCGAGAACTCCCGTTCTTCATTGATCGATGCCACGGCTGTCAGTGGAATATCGACACCGGACTTGCTAAACAGTGTCAGGTTTTTAAAGTCTGATAATGCCTGCTCGGGCGCACTATCTAGTTTCACTGTGACTTCGTAGGCTTCACGCCCCTGATAGATGTCGCTCACTTTAATGCCCTGATACGCCGCACGTAACTGATTCGATAAGGTACGCGCATCGATACCTGAGTCTAATGCGCCAGGCAGCAGACGAACATTAAGCTGAGGCTTGCCCGGGCGCAGATCATCCATAATATTGGAGACCCCGTTGTAACCCTTGAGCCAGTGTTGAAGTTCCCAGCTCGCTTTCGATAGCTGGTTAAGATCATCACCTTGTAAGCGAATCGAAATGGCTTGCCCCGATGGCCCGAATTGCGGCTCTTTAAACTGTATGGAAACCGCATCGACAATGTCTGGGGAACTCTTACGCCATAAGCGCATCAGCTCGACTAACGAGGTGTGCCGCTTCTCCGCATCCAGCAGATCTAAACTGATCGTGGCCAGATGACCGCCTTCCTCGTTAGCATCCTGGTTCTGGCTAAATGAGACCTGAACATTCTTGACCAACTGACCTTGCGGTTCAGGCGGCAGTTGCGCCAATGAATTATCCAGACTTGTTAACAGGTCACTGACAACGGTCTCGGTGCGCTCAAAGGGTGTGCCTTGCGGCATTAAGATCCGTGCTTCTAACCGGTTACCCTCAATATCAGGGAACCCCTTGAATTTGACCACACCCGCGGCCAGTAATCCGATTGAAAATACAAAGGCGACAATTGCCAGACCAACCACCAGATAACGATAGGCTATCGCCAGATCAGCCAGTCGGCCGACCCGTTCTCTCAGTCGTTCAAACTTAGCTTCAAATGTGCTGCGCCATGCCGATGTTTGTTTTCCTGCCCGGTGCTCTAACGAGTGTTTCAAATGGTGCGGCAGGATTAAAAACGCTTCAACCAGACTAACGGTCAGCACTGCCAGTAATACCACCGGCAGCACGCCGAGAATCTGCCCCATATCGCCTTTCAAAAAGAGCAAACTACCAAACAGGATTGCTGAAGTCACAAAGGATGAAAACACACCCCGGGCAACTTTCTTCACCCCATCGATGGCGGCATCCAGCGCATTTTTTCCTTTTCTGAACTCGTTCTCGATGCTCTCGGACAACACGATGGCATCGTCCATGAGAATGCCGATCGCCATCAGTAGCGCGACCATGGAGATCATGTTGATACTGATACCAAAGCTACTCATCACTACCAACCCGCCTAGGAAGGAGATCGGCAGCCCCATGGCAACCCAGAACGTGTAGCGCCAGGCAAAAAACAGAAACAGAACAAAAGTAGCCAGTAACAGGCCTTGCCAGCCATTGCTCAACAGCAGGTTAAGCCGGTCTTTGACAATCGATGCCGCATCCTGGGTTATGACGAGTTCAGTCCCCTCAGGTAACCGGGCATTTTCCTCATCGACAAAAGATTTCACCGCGTTAAAGACCGTCAGGGTATCGTCGGTGGTGTTCTTGCTGACCTGAATCAGTGCCGCCGGCATGCCGTTCAGTTCGGTACGCTTCTCCTCATCGGAAAAATTGTCTTCGATACGGGCAAGATCTCCCAGCTTAACCTGACCGCCTTTTTCACTGTTGAGGATAATAAGGTCCTGCAACTCCCGAATCGTCCGGCGCTCGTTCTCGAAGCGCACCTGATAAGAACCTGCGCGGGCATCTAATACGCCCGCCGGAAGGTCTAACGCCTGAGCACTGATCAGATCGGCAACATCCTGCACGCTGAGATTGTATTGATGCAGTACCTCGGGTTTGAGCAAGACACTGAGCTCATGGTCAGAAAAACCTGTTACCGTGACAATCGGGACCTGAGGCAGGGCCAGTAAACGATTACGATAGTATTCAGCTAACCCTTTTAACTCCGGCTGCGTCAGCTGTGCAGTAATGGCAATACTCAATACCGCTTCGGTGCGGCCCAGCTCTTTTACTACGGCGTTTTCAACGTTATCAGGAAATGCAGTAATGCCATCAACGGCAGCATTTACGTCATCCAGAAACTGCTGAATATCCCCGGATTCCAGCATGCTCAGGGTCAGCGTGCCCATGCCATCACGAGCTTCACAGGCCTGTTCTTCCAGAAAACTGATGCCGTCAGTTGCATCTTCCAGGCGGTTACAAATGCCTTCTTCTACTTCAGAAGGGCTGGCCCCCGGGTAGGGTACAGACACCTGTACTTTATTTAGCTTAACGTCGGGAAAGGTTTCTTTATTCAGCGTTGGTAACGCGACAGCGCCCAGTAGCAATATCACCATCATCAGAATATTGGCAGCGGTGGGGTGTGCTGCAAAATAACGGATCATTCTGCAATAACTCCCTGCGACTCAAGAGCTTCAACGGCTCCACCCGCTGCTAATTGCTGCAACTCAGTTTCCAGTGCTGTATCGATATTGGCTTTGAGGGGCATGCCTTCAATGACCGGGATAAGATCATTGACGATCAGCTGATCACCGGGATTCAGCCCGCCAGCAATCACCGCCATCTCTCCCTGCAACAGCATTACCTCAACCGGACGGATCTCTAACTGGCCATCAGTATTCATCAGATACACCCGCCCCTGATGAAGTGCTTTATAGGGGATCACCAGCGCACTGCTGGCGGGGGTATATATATCTACCTGAGTAAACATCCCTTTTAACAGCGGTGGTCGCTTACCCGGGATTATTTTTTCATAGGGTTTATCAACGGCGACGACAATGCCTAAGGTGCGCCGCTGCGGATCGATGGATTCTGTAAAGCGCAGCACTTCGGCATTCCATTGAGCATTGCCCTGGTCACCCACTAATTTCACCGTCGCCTGTAGTTTCAAATCATCCAGCGTTTGCGCTAAGTTATCCACAGTCAGATTAAGCTCACGATTCTGCAGTGGCTGCACTAAGCCTCGCATCTGATTAACCGGTACCTGAGCGTTGATCTCAACCCCATCCAGATTAAGCGCTTCAAACAACACTGAACCGGCCGTCACAAATTCGCCCATCTCGACTGAGACATCACCAACCCTGGCATCGAACGGCATTACGATTTCGGTTCGTCCCAGTGTGGTTTGCTGGCCTTTTACCTGTTCCTCAGCACGACTGATCTTCGCGTTTTCTGCTGCCAGACGACTGGCGTAAGTGTTTAGCTGCCCCTGTAGATCACTGACAGACTGGCGTAGTTGAATGACTTTTTGTTCTTCTGTATCCAGGGTTGAACGGGCTATTAAACGCTTTTTCCAGATATCCTGAATACGGGTCAGCTCTTTCTCCCCAACGCGCAGATTATC
>JAIBCZ010000141.1 GCA_024679645.1 Amphritea sp. | reverse complement strand
TTCCACCAGGGTAGGTGGATTTGTATTCGTGTTTAAATGCCAGCGCTGTACCGTTACTCAGCCCCAGTGCAAAGCTATGGCTGTTTTCTGATGCCAGCGCAAAGCTAGTGATGTTGGTACCGGCTGGTAAAGGGGCCTGAAACGCTTTTATCACTGTGCCGTTAACGGTGTTAAAAAAGGTCAACTCGCCCAGATCGGATACCCGCAGACCGATCTCTGCTTGCTCCTCCATGGCCATGTAGAGAGTCTTTCCTGAGCCGGGAACAGCATAAGGTTCAACGACCTGTTCGTTATGTTCCCAGGGCTGGACTTCAGCCGACTGAAACATCGGTACCACTTCATAAAGAAGGTAGAAAAAGATTAAAAGGATCGCGATGATTACACTGACACCACCCAGACCGATTCCCGCTGAAGCTGCCTTGTCTTTAAAGGCGCGGAATTTTCGGCCGCGACGAGCTGCTGGGGAATCAAAATCCAGATCAGGAATAACGGAATTGTTCTCAATATTCATGACAAGTTTCTACAATGATAAAAGTTATGGCGCAAAGATAAACGTAGTTCATGACAGAAATGTTACAGGCCTGTAATAAAACTTTTTCTAATAAAAAAGGAGCCCATAGGGCTCCTTTTTTATCGATTGGAATTACTATTCGAACGCTATACTGCCGACCAGTAATTCCTTAAATCAGATCTGTATTACAGACCCAGGGCTTTCATCTGCTTTTCAACCAGAGATGCTGGCAGTGGGATGTAACCATCTTTCACTACAACTTCCTGACCTACTTTAGACATAACCATCTTCAGGAACTCACGCTCCAGAGGGGCCAGGTCCTGACCAGGCTTCTTGTTTACGTAAACGTATAAAGCACGAGCCAGAGGATAAGAACCGTTCAGCGCATTCGCAGGTGTTGCTTCAACAAAAGGAGTGCCTGCTTTCTTAGTCAGCGCAAGTGCGCGAACAGAAGAGGTCTTGTAACCGATACCTGAGTAACCGATACCGTTCAGAGAAGTAGAAACAGACTGTACTACAGAAGCCGAACCTGGCTGCTCGTTCACGTTGTTGCGGAAGTCGCCTTTACACAGTGCTTTTTTCTTGAAATAGCCATAGGTTCCGGATACTGAGTTACGACCAAAGATCTGGAAGCCTTGAGAAGCGATAGAACCGGTAGCGCCAACTTCACCCCAGGTATTAACATCGTCAGCCAGACCGCACTTACGGGTAGACGAGAAAATCGCATCAACCTGAGGAATGGTCAGGCCCTTGATAGCGTTATCTTTATTTACAAAAACGGCCAGTGCGTCGATTGCTACAGCTACCGGCGTTGGCTTATAACCGAATTTCTTTTCAAAAGCGCCCAGCTCTTTGTCTTTCATTTTGCGAGACATAGGGCCCATGTTAGACGTACCTTCAGTCAGTGCTGGTGGCGCAGTAGATGAACCCGCAGCCTGAATCTGAACGTTTACGTTAGGGTAGTTGCGCTTGAACTCTTCAGCCCAAAGGGTCATCAGATTAGCCAGAGTATCTGAACCTACTGAAGACAGGTTGCCTGAAACGCCTGATGCCTTAGTGTAAGTAGGCAGATTAGCGTCCAGCAGGTCAGATGCAGATGCTGTCATGCAGGTTGCTGTCAGGGCAACAGCTGCAAAAATTTTGTTCATTGGTTTCATTACAAGCTCCACAGAGTTGGATTTGAATACGCTTTAAAACGATCAGTATTGATTCGATGAGGGCAATATAAGGGGGTTGTGTGACAAAACTGTGACAGGATGAAATATTTCTTGTGGGTTTTGATACAGAGTAATTGATTTTTTCGCTAGACTTTAGTCGGGTGGTTGATAGTAAAATATACCTACTAATAAAAATTATATCTCTGGAATTAAGCTGATATGAATACCGATGAAACACTCTTAAAGCCCGAAGGTGAACTGAGCCTGCGGTGTCCCGCTGCAGGGGCTGCAGCCAATATGTTTGGTGATGTTTATGGTGGCTGGGTTGCATCACAAGCGGTGCTTGCTGCTGAGATTCGTGCAGCTGAAGCTGCAGAAGGAAGGGTGGCTACGGTATCCATCGGGGCGATGAGCTTTATGGCACCGGTTCTGGAAGGGACTATTTTAAGCTTCTATACCTCAATTTTGGAACAGGGCACCAGCTCGTTACGGGTACAGGTTGAAGTATGGGGTTGCTGTCCCGATGGCCGGGATCAGCGCAAAGTGACAGAAACGGAGTGTGTCCAGGTTGCTATTGATGGTCATGGTCATATCCGGGCGCTGGACTTCGGACAGTAATCGTTGCTCGCTTAGCCAAAGAACCAGTAGCCCACCAGAATTGCGCTGATAATACCTGCGAGGTCAGCCGTCAGGCCACAGGCGAGTGCATGTCGGGTATGACGAACTCCCACGGAACCGAAGTAGACCGCCAGTACATAGAAGGTGGTCTCTGTCGATCCCTGAATGATCGCGGCCAGGCGTCCTGCAAACGAATCTACACCATGGGTGTTGATCGCATCCAGCATCATGGCCCGGGCACCGGAGCCACTGAGTGGTTTCATCAATGCCGTAGGCAATGCATCCACAAAGCGTGTATCCATACCGAACAGTGAGACGCCCTCTCGCAGCAACCATATCGCTCCATCCATTACTCCACTGGCACGAAATACACCGATTGCCACCAGCATAGCCAGCAGATAAGGAATTATCATGATGGCGACTGAGAAGCCCTCTTTGGCGCCTTCCACAAAGGTTTCATAAATATTGACTCCTTTCAAATGGGCGGCGCCGAGAAAACAGATAATTGTACTGAAAATCATAAGGTTGCCGATCAGAGAGGATTGCTGTTGCAGCTGGTCTACGGTCAGCGTGGCAAAATAGCCGACAAAGGCTAGCAGAAGGGCGAAGAAGCCTCCCAGATAGAGCAGGGTGACGCGTTCCCATAAACGGATCTTCTGTACCCAGGCGACAGCCAGCAGACCTGCCAGGGTAGAGCAGCTGGTTGCGATCAGGATAGGAATAAATACTGAGGTGGGGTCAGGTGCACCCTGCTGGGCCCGGTAGAGAAACACGGTAATAGGAAACAGGGTGATTGATGAGGTATTTAATACCAGAAAAAGAATCTGGGCATTGGTGGCGCGCTCTTTATCCGGATTGAGCTGCTGCAGATCCTGCATCGCTTTTAAGCCTAGTGGTGTTGCAGCGTTATCCAGACCGAGCATATTGGCAGATAGGTTCATGGTCATTGAGCCTATTGCAGGGTGGCCCTTAGGAACATCGGGCATCAGTCGGGTGAATAACGGACTCAGACCGTTGGCCATTTTTTCTACAAAGCCAGCGGCTTCTGCCAGCTTCATAATACCTAACCAGAATGCCAGAGTGCCGATGAGCCCTAAGGCCAGTTCAACCGAGATTTTCGACATATCAAAGGTTGACTGGACTATTCTTTGGAAAACGTCGGCATCCCCTCCAATAAGCCATTGATATAAGCCGCCAATGAAAGCTAAGAGGAAAAAACCAAGCCAGATTCTATGTAGCATCCCGCTTCCTTTCAGAGAGTTTCAAAAGGATGTATCGGCGGGAGTGATTGAAAGAATAGGGGAAAGGCAGGAAAACCTGCCTATTTAGTTTTGCGAGGTTCAGAGCGGCTGAAGATTAGCGTAGCCGACTACCAGCCATTTGCTGCCTTCTGAGTCAAAATTAACCTGTACCCGGGCTTTGGGACCAGAGCCTTCATAGTTCGTTACGATACCGTCGCCAAAGATGGGATGAGATACTCGCTGACCGAGCACAATTTGAGTATCAGGTACTTCGGCATTAGCGAACATGGATGGGCGGGTTTGCTGACGGGCGGTTACCGGACGGCTTATGCTGGCGTTCAGGCGTACCTCTTCCAGGTGCTTATCTGGTATCTCCCGAATAAACCGAGAAGGCCGGTTAAAGGTTTCATTGCCATGCAGCCGACGGGATTCAGCATAAGTAATAAACAGTTTCTCCATGGCGCGGGTTATCCCCACATAGCAGAGCCTGCGTTCCTCTTCGAGGCGGCCATCTTCTTCCAGAGACATCTTATGGGGGAACAGGCCTTCTTCCATTCCTGCGAGAAAGACCAGGGGGAATTCCAGCCCTTTTGCAGAGTGTAATGTCATCAGCTGTACAGAATCCTGATGCTCATCTGCCTGAGCCTCGCCAGCGTCCAGTGCCGCATCATCCAAAAAGGCGGTCAGGGGAGTGCTGTTCTCATTGCCCTCTTTATCGGGCTGCCAGGTCGACAAGTATTGCCGTGCGGCGCTAATAAGTTCTTCAAGGTTTTCGATCCGCGCCTGGGCTTTTTCGCCCTTTTCTTTCAGGTGGTGGTCGATCAGTCCTGACTTCTGGATCGCATGCTCGGTTTGCTCGTGGAGGTCGGTTCCTTCAGTATCCTGATCTATCCGGTTCACCAGATCGATAAAGGCTTGCAGGGCGTTGGCCGCTCTGGGGGTGAGCTTGTTCAACTCAATGACTTCATTGGAGGCTCGCCACATGGAAACGCCCTCCGTGCGGGCATGCAGACGGATCTCTTCAATGGTTTTACCACCGATGCCCCGGGTAGGTACATTTATCACCCGCTCCATCGCGGTATCGTCTTCACGGTTACTCACCAGGCGTAAATAGGCGAGCGCGTTTTTAATCTCCAGCCGATCATAGAAGCGCTGGCCGCCGTAGATGCGGTAGGGCATGTTGGCCCGGATCAGAGCTTCCTCAAGCACCCGGGACTGGGCATTGGAACGATACAGAATAGCACTTTCGCTACGCAGGTTGCCTTTGCGTACCCAGCTGTCTATCTGGTCGACAATAAAACGGGACTCATCCTGTTCATTGAACGCCGAATAGAGGGCAATTTGTTCACCGTCGGGCTGATCAGTACGCAGCTCTTTACCCAAGCGACCCTGATTGTTGCGGATCACTTCATTAGCGGCCTGCAAAATGGTGTTCGTGGAGCGGTAGTTCTGCTCCAGTTTTACCACCATTGTCTCGGTGAAATCCTGATTGAAACGCTGGATATTCTCAATCTTAGCGCCGCGCCAGCCGTAGATTGACTGATCATCATCGCCAACGGCCATCAGTTTTTCAGGTAGCGGCTTGCGCGGGTCGAGAGGCTGGCAAAGGATTTTAAGCCAGGCGTACTGAATGGAGTTGGTGTCCTGAAATTCGTCGACCAGAATATAGCGGAAACGGTCCTGATAATGTTCCAGAAGGGCTGGGTTATGGTCTCTGAGCAGTTCCAGAGAGCGCAGCAGAAGTTCACCGAAATCGACCATGCCACCGCGATCACAGGCGTCTTCATAAGCCGCGTATACCCGAACCATAACCTGAGCATAGGGATCACCACCGGGGTCGATATGCCGCGCTCGCAAGCCTTCATCTTTCTGGCCATTGATATACCACTGGAATTGCCGGGCGGGCCAGCGACTGTCATCCAGATTCATCTCTTTACCCAGACGCTTGATCAGTCGTAGCTGATCATCGGAATCCATAATCTGGAAGTTTTCCATTAAACCGGCATCGCGCCAGTGAGCCCGCAGAATACGGTGAGCCAGACCGTGAAAAGTACCAACCCACATCCCTGCAGGACTCAGGCCTAACAGCTCTTCAATACGGCCACGCATCTCTTTAGCGGCTTTATTGGTAAAGGTTACCGCCATAATTGAATAGGGTGACAAACCTTCGGTTTGTACCAGCCAGGCTATCCGGTGTACCAGTACCCGGGTCTTACCCGACCCCGCGCCTGCCAGTACTAACATATTGCAGACGGGAGCAGAGACGGCTTCCCGCTGGGCTTCGTTCAGGGAATCAAGTAGGTGGGATACGTCCATAGGGGCTTCTTCAGATAGCTGTATAAATATTCAGTAG
>JAIBCZ010000131.1 GCA_024679645.1 Amphritea sp. | reverse complement strand
TCGAAAGGGAGCGACTATTTTATCTGAAAAGTTATCTGTCAGTATTGAACATAGGTACTATTACTCGTTCTAGGGTGATTGTAAGTGCGGGAGTTTAATTGTAACAGCATAGTGAATTTGGCCATCTGATCAGAGGTTAGGGAACCTGTGATTAAGTCCCCAGCATGAGATAATCCTAACTCTCATCAGTTGAGGAATATTCGATGGATCACCAGCTCACCTTCGCCGATAGTGAATACTTTCTAAGCGCCGCCAAATCCGAAAAGAGGTCTTTCTAGGCCGTATGGAATCGCTGATTCCTTGGCAGAGGCTGGAGTCGGTGATCGAGTCTCATTACCCTAAGACTGACAACGGCCGCCGCCCTTATCCGCTAGTAACGATGCTGCGTATCTATGCATGCAACAGTGGTACAGCATGAGCGATCCAGCAATGGAGGATGCTATTTACGAAATTGCATCCATGCGCCTATTTGCAGGTTTGTCACTGGATAAACCGATTCCCGATCACTCTACCATTCTAAAATTTCGTCACCTTCTGGAGCGTTATGGTCTGGCCAGAAAGATCTTTTCTGAAATCAGCAACTGGCTGATTGAAGCAGGTGTACTGATCAAAGAGGGGACGCTGATGGATGCCACTATCATCGAAGCGCCCAGTTCAACCAAGAACAAAGCGGGGGAGCGTGACCCCGAGATGCATCAAACCAAGAAAGGCAATCAATGGCACTTAGGCTTGAAAGCCCATATTGGTGTCGATGCTCGAACAGGCCTGACATATACGTTTACAACGACTGCGGCCAATGAACGCGATCTAAATCAGGCAAAGCATTTATTGCACGGTGACGAGGACTTTGTCTTCGCGGATGCGGGTTACCGAGGAGCAGAAAAGCGAGAAGAGTTAAAGGGTGTAGCTGTTGATTGGCACATTGCAGGGCAACCTGGAAAGGTAAGGACGCTGAAGAAACATCCGAGGATCAATAAAGTGGCTATCAACATCGAATACATGAAGGCCAGTATCCGTGCCAAGGTCGAGCATCCGTTCCGTATCATCAAGTGTCAGTTTGGGTTTACCAAGGCATGCTACCGAGGTTTGATGAAGAACGACTGTAAGTTGGCAATGTTATTTGCTCTGGCGAATATTGCTCGCGTGGATCAGATGCTTCGAGCGTAGGATAGATCCGCCTGTATGCCCGAAAACGGCGGGAATATGATCAAAAAACGAGCAGGTAGTGGCAATTTTGCGGCCGAATTGATTTGATTATCGATATCGTTCAATAAGCAGGACTTAATCACAGGATCCCTAGATTTTTGTTTGAATTTTTTTGATTTTCTGGCTTAAATGATTGCTATGAGCCTTTATATAAGGGTAATCTCACGCCATGGATAAGTTCTTAAATGGATTGCTTCATGTTTGATATTTGGAGTGCTTTTCGTGGAAGCTCTGATGCCTTTTTTAAGATATATTGTCCTGTGCCTCGTAACATTTCTTACATTTCAACTCACCGCCTTTGCAGGTTCTAAGCCTGCTCCGCACATTTTACTATTGAACTCATACCATCAAGGCTATAAGGGAACGGATGATATCGTCACTGGATTCAAAGAGTCCGTGTATCAGCAATACCCTAATGCGGTGATTAAAACTGAATACCTGGATGCGAAACATCACTCTGGTCCTGAGTACGATAATAAAATCAGACAGCTTCTGAATATTAAGTATGAAAAACATCACTATAATCTGATTTTTGTATCTGATGACTATGCTTATAACATTCTTGAAGATGTTTATGATGAGCTTTTCGACGGTGTACCAGTTGTTTTTGCAGGTACCAATAATTTTGACTTAGGTCGCCTGGAGGGAAGAGAGCAATTTCATGGTGTCAACGAAATCCCTAGCTTTAGCGACACAGTCAGCCTGATTGAAACGCTGCTCCCAAGCACTTCTGAGATAATTGTTCTATATGACACGGGCTTAACTGGGAGGTTAAATAGCGCAACGTTTAAATCTCAAACTTTAAACTTAGACGCTAAATTTACTTACAGTTATGTCAAAGGCGTTACGTTGGAAGCTCTGGTGAAAAGGCTTAATAGTTCGCCTCCTAATACGCCTGTCATCTATTTTGCAGCGTATCTAAACAGCCAACAAGGAGCCAGACTAAGCTCAAATGACGCCCTTAACTACCTGGTGACCCACACGAAGCAGCCTTTTTTTGGTGGTTGGGAGTTTAGTTTGGGTAGCGGTATCGTTGGAGGAAAGCTCATCGCTCTTATGGAGCATGGGAATCTGGCGGGAGACTTAGCAGTATCTTTGCTCCAGGGAGAGCAGACAGAGCTTATTACCTTAAGCCCGAGTCCCAATATATTCATGTTTGACTATGAAATGTTGGAACAGTTTGAGCTTGAAAACCATAACTTTGTAGCGGGTCATGTAATGATTAACAAGCCTCTTGGGTTCTACAAAGAGAATCGTGTCGAGATATATATTGTACTCTCCGTGTTGTTATTTATTCTCCTTATAGCGTCTGCAATAGCGCTAATACGAAAAGAAAGAGAGTTACGACTACTCGCGACAACAGACCCGTTAACCGGATTGTTAAACCGGCGAAGCATGAAGCAAAAGGCCAATGAGCTCAGAACGCAAGCCAATCGAATTGGCTATCCTGTTAGTCTTGCAATTATTGACTTAGATTATTTCAAATTAGTTAACGATAAATTTGGCATCATGCAGGGGATGAGGTGCTTATCTGGTTTTCTGAAATATTAAAACACAGAGGGCGTTGTACAGATATTATTGCGCGCCTCGGAGGAGAAGAGTTCGTCATAATCATGCCCAATACGGATATCTCTGCCGCGTCTAAATTGTTATGTGATTTATTAAGGCTGGTTTCTGAAGACGATCCATTAATCGATGCTAAGAAAAAATACACCCAGACTTGCAGTGCAGGGCTAACGTTGTGGGAATCAAATGAATCATTGAAGAAGGCGCTATATAAAGCCGATAAATCTTTATACGCTGCGAAATCAAACGGTCGAAATCGAGTGGAGATTTTAGGCTATGAAACCCCTGCAGATTAATACAAGCCTTTATAAAGGGGCTTTTCGATAAGCACAAAGAGAAAAGATTCTGGATAGCTGTATACAAGTTAAAACAGTAAAAGGTGTATATCCCGATGAATAACGAAATGACTTCGTTAAGGATCAGCGAAGGGGGAAGGTGCTGAAAAGCAGGTGTGGTCGACGGAGCAAGGTTCGAACTTACGACCCTCTGCTCGAATTATCCTTGCATCGGTCGCGCTCTCTGAATATTATTAATATATTAACTACTTTTCAGTCCGCCAACAGCAGGACCATAAGCTAGGAGGGTCGCGTAATGCAATATCATCTTAATGGGTTCAAACCCGGTAATTACCAAGTTCCTGATGAGGCTAGAAAGCCTTACCCCGAGCCACCGATTGTGGATCTGCCTAATGAAGTGGATGTCCTGATTATCGGCACCGGCCCTGCAGGCTTGACCATGGCGCGACAGCTATCTGAGTTTTCTGACATTAAGACATGCATTGTTGATATGGAAGCCGGTCCCTTGTTATTTGGACGTGCAGATGGAATATCCTGTCGTACCATGGAGATTATGGAGGCCTTTAATAGCAGTGAAATGGTGGTTAAAGAGACTTACCAGCTGAAACAAAATACATTTTGGGAGCCGGATGCTGCCAACCCTGAGAACATAAAGCTTACGCACAAGATCTCCGATGCCCGGGCAGGGCTTTCCGAGTTTACACACGGCATCGTAAATCAGGCACGCCTGCATGAGCTGCTGGTGGATGGCATGGAAAGGTCGGTTACCCACCTCAGTCCCCACTACAGCCGTCAGTTGGTTGATATGCAGATTGACGAAAGCCTCACCCAGGATCTTGATGCCTTCCCGATAACGGCGACCTTCAAACGAGTTGACGAGGCAGGCGCGGGTAAAACCGAAACGGTTAAAGCGCGTTATATTGTGGGTGGCGACGGTGCCAGAAGCAACGTTCGCAGAAGCATGGATATCCCTCTGGAAGGTGATTCTTCCAACAAAGCGTGGGGCGTCATGGATATTCTGTTGAACACAGACTTCCCAGATATCCGTGTTAAGAGCTTTATCCAGTCACAAGACCACGGTGCGGTTATGACTATCCCGCGCGAAGGCGGCTATCTATGCCGGTTCTATGTAGAGCTGGACCTGCTTGGTAAAGACAAGCGTGCTAAGGATGTCAAACTGACCGAGCAAGACCTCATCGCCAAAGCTCAGAAGATTTTTCACCCCTATACACTGGATGTAAAAGAAGTGGCCTGGTGGTCAATTTATGAAGTCGGTCAGCGTATTGCGGAGCGCTTTGATAATCGTCCGGTGGGCAGTTCAGAGGATATTATTCCCCGTGCATTTGTTGCTGGTGACGCTTGCCACACGCACAGTCCCAAAGGGGGGTGGGGTTTGAATACCTCGCTACCTGACACCTTTAATCTGGGCTGGAAGCTGGCTGCCGTACTTCAGGGCAGAAGCCATCCAAAATTATTGAGCACCTACGGTACGGAGCGCCGCAAAGTGGCGCAGCAGCTGATTGACGCTGACCGCGAATTGTCCAGGCTGGTAGCTACTCGCCCCACCTCAGATGATGACTCGGAGCAGGCAAGTGTTGATACGGCCAAGATCGAGGCCTTTATGAAGCGACAAAGCGGCTTTGTCTCCGGAACATCGATTGAATATTATCCGTCGTACATTTGCACAGGGCAGGAGAACCAGCAGTTGGCCACTGGCTTTAATATTGGCCAGCGCTTCCACTCGACTGAAGCGACTCGGGTAGCTGATGGTAGAAGTCAGCATCTTGGGCACTTAGTCAAAGCGGATGGCCGTTGGAGAATATTTCTGTTTGGCGATACGCAAGACCCCACTGACCCTTCGTCAGCTGCGTATCAGTTTATCGACTTCCTGGCCAATGATGAGTCTTCGCCGGTGCAAAAATACACCCCGAAGGGCTCTGATATTGACTCTGTCTTTGATACTTATGCGGTATTCCAGCAAAAAGACCTGTCGATGCACGAGCTGCAAGACTACCTGTGGCCTGCAAAAGGCAAGTATGGTCTGCGAGACTATGAAAAGGTATTTCACGCAGAAGAAGGTAATGATATCTATGACTTACGTGGGATTGACCGTTCCGCTGGCTGTGTAGTGATTGTGAGGCCTGATCAGCATATCGCTTCTATTCTGCCAGTCACTGCACATGAAGAGCTTACCAAGTTCTTTGATGTCTTCATGATTGATCAGAACTAATAATCTCATCGCGTAATCAGATGTAGCTTAAAGCCCGCCGGTTCAAATTAGGCGGGCTTTTTTATTTCTCATTCGAGACTGATCGGCTTGCCCGCCTTAACTTTGGTCAATACCTTAGCTGCTAATCTGATCCATAGCGGTTCAAAGGTCGTTCATAGAAGCGTGAAATCTATACCTTTATATGGACGTTTTCGGCCTGGTAGTATTCATCAGCAGCCAAGCCGGGATTGCATAGTTTGTTGGATGTGAAGGGAACTAGGTAGTTCAAAACGAACCGATTTCTGCACTGCGCTCAAATTGACTGCTGCTTGGCAGTACTCATCTTTCCGTCCCGCGCTCTGCTGCATGATGAATGCTGCTGATTCGCCTTTGCTGTTGTATACGATTTTAAAGTATTCAGACGGAACGGTGTGGCCTTCATCGGCTCCAGGTAATGACGCCATTTCGACGGAGAAAATAGGGCCTGTCATTACAAACAATGAATCCCGAAAATTAACGGCTTCACGTACTGCTTCTTCCAGGTTTTTCCATGGGCCTTGATTGAGGTCTTTATCTTGAGGGGTGATGTTGCTTAAATAGTTTAATTCGGACCAATAACGGGATCCGGCAAATGATGCCAGTGGGGCCTGATGACCTCGGTCGGCCTCAAGACTTGAGCTGCTCGCGCCTTTGTAATCAGCAGCTTCTAATGTTTTATTTTGATCAAGCAAAGGGTCTGCTGCCCATTTCCTGCCTGGGGTATCTCCGAAATTCACCACATCAACTTCATACGCAACCCAGTCAGCAAATTTCGTATCTGGATTGTTGGAC
>JAIBCZ010000191.1 GCA_024679645.1 Amphritea sp. | reverse complement strand
TCAGCGCTGTTAACGCAGCAGATACGCATGAAGTTTTTGTATTTCCCTGAGGCGGAAAACAGGGTTCCCGGTGCAATACTCACGCCCTCCAGCTTGGCCTGTTGATTTAACTCGTTTGAGTCAATCTGGTCCGGCAGTTCTACCCATAAAAGGTAGCCACCTTGTGGGTAGCTGATGCGCGTACCTTCAGGTAGTTCGCGCTTTAGCCAGCCAATCACAGCATCACGGTCCCGCTGGTAATCCCGGCGCACCCGTCGCAGGTGCTTTTCGTAATACCCCTGGGCGATGAACTCAGCCACTGCCATCTGGGTAAGTTTGGGAGTCGACAGGCTCGATAGATATTTTACCATCATGATATGTTCCCGGTGTTGGCCGGGTGCGATCCAGCCAACCCGAATACCCGGGGCGATTGATTTTGAAAATGACGAGCAGAGAATAACGCGTCCTTGTGCATCAAATGACTTGATGGTTCTTGGCCGGGGTAGGGTGTAGCTCAGATCACCATAGACATCATCTTCAATGAGGGGGATGTCGTAGTGATTCAGGAGCTCCAACAGGCGTAGTTTGTTTTTGTCCGGCATTGAGTAGCCGAGCGGGTTGTTATTTGTCGGTGTCAGGAGGCATGCCTTGATGGGCCACTGTTCAAACGCCATCTCAAGTGCTTCTAACGAGATGCCTGTTTCCGGGCTTGTCGGTATCTCCAGGGCTTTTACGCCATTGATCTTGATCGCTTGTACAGAGCCGAAAAAGCTGGGTGAATCGACGACCACAATATCACCGGGCTCGGTCACGGCTCTGAGGCTACAGGACAGGGCTTCCTGGCACCCGGAAGTGATAATGATTTCATCAGGATTGATACGACAGCCGGAGTCGACCATGACTCTGGCAATTTGATGACGCAAGGCGTCTGACCCTGCGGCATGTTCATAGTCTAAAACCCGTGTCGCTGCGTTGCGGCTCAGTTCTGACATAAGCCGTGTTAAAGGCTTGAGAGTCGATGCCTGCGTATCGGGTAAAGCGAGATTGAGTTTGGTTGCTTCACTGCAGCCATACTCAGTGATCATATGCTGTAGTTTTTGCCATTGTGCAACGACCAGAGGCTGAGGTGCTGGATTGCTGGTGGCGGGTAATTCAGGAGGGGCCTGGTGTTTGAGAACATAGTATCCGGATTTCGGCCGTGACTCGATAATGCCATCATCGATGAGCAGGCCATAGGCTTCCTGAACCGTAGAAATACTGACGCCGTGTTCCTGACTTAATCCTCGTACAGAGGGTAGTTTATCGCCCTCATGGTAATAGCCCAGGTCGATCCGGTCTTTAAGTGTGGTCGCGACTTGCTCATACAGTTTCATCAAGGTTCTCCTGTACAGATATAAAAACAGTACAGTTTAGTGTAATTAATCCATTACAGATGGGAGATTGGAAAAACTGTAATGGTTATATTTTTATATTTCTGAATCTGTAATGGTAACAGATGTATTCGTAAACTGAAGCCCTACTATGGAGGGATTCAGAATGAAAAATTTTATTAAGCGGGTTAAACGGTATCGAGAAACCTACTACAGCCGCAGGTTACTTCGAAATCTTGATGTGCATGCGCTGAAAGATATCGGTCTTTCCCGGACAGATGCTCTGCGCGAGGCTGGTCGGCCCTTTTGGGACAACAGCGCGCATGATTTAGCACCGGATAAAACACATCCTGTCATGATGCATAGCACAGTGTCTCTGGTGTTAGTCATTGGATTTGGATTGACGGTTTATCTGGGAGTTTAAGGAAGGGTCATAAATAAATTGGCGGAGCTGCTAAAAACAGAACTATGCTGTAGTGGCTATGTAGCATATGTCTGGAGGTTCTGATGTTCGAGGAATTTTATCCCCTGCGGTTGCAGGACAACAGTGAAGTGGAAAATTTATTAACTCCGGAGTTTACCAGTGACCAGGTCTCGCTCCGAAGTCCGGCTAATGAAGTCATGACTGATTTCGCACTTACCTCTCCGGTAACAGTGTCTGAGGATACTCAGGTGGATGACGCATTGGAGCGTATGAAAAGTCAGCATGTCCGGATGCTGTTTGTCACCACTCAGGCGGATAAGTTTGTCGGCGTTATTACCGCGCGGGATATCTCTGGTACCAAAGCGATGGTGCATATGAACAGCTGTGGTGTCAGCCGGCAGGAAGTGCTGGTAAGCGATATCATGCTCAGTAAAGCCAGCTTGCGTTCGTTGACATTTGATCAGGTCAGACACTCACGGATAGGAGATGTCATGTTGACCCTCAAGAGCTCAGGGGATCAGCATTTACTGGTGGTTGATGAAACAGAGCTGGGTATAAAGCGCATCAGGGGTGTTGTTTCGGCCAGCGACATCTCTCGTAAGCTTAAGGTGGGTTTTGACATAATGTACGAAGCCAAATCCTTTGCTGAAATTGAGAAAATAGTCGCACAGGGCAGTGAGATGAGCCTATAAATTTTTTCCCTGAGTAGGCTATGAACCCTGGTTCAGGGTGAGTCTTATTGGCCCTCTTATTTAAGAGGGCTTTTTACCTGCTTCAGAGTGTAAATTTCACTTTACAGACGGCACGTTTAAACTATACTTCGCCGCTTTGAGTCAGCGTGAGCTGGCGCTTGTTATCCGCCGTATAAACGGATTATTGCATAGGTACAACGAAGATGTTGCCGGATCATATTTCGACTGAAAAGTGGGCGCGCTTTAAAAAAGCGGCTGACCAGTATCAGACCCCGTTCTTGTTGATCGACCTGCCAACTGTTGCAGAGAAATATAATGAATTGCGAGAGGGGTTTGATTTCGCCTCTGTCTACTATGCTGTTAAGGCAAACCCACATGCCCGTATTCTAAAACAGCTAGCGGATCTGGGTTCGAGTTTCGATATTGCATCAGTCTACGAGTTAGACCAGGTATTGGCGCAGGGCGTTGAGCCTGAGCGGATGAGCTATGGAAACACGATTAAGAAGCGAGATGATGTCCGCTATTTCTATGACAAGGGTGTGCGGTTGTTCGCAACCGACTCTGAACCAGATCTGCGAAATATTGCCGAATATGCACCAGGTTCACGTATCTATATTCGTATTCTGACTGAAGGTTCTGAAGGTGCAGACTGGCCGCTGTCCCGTAAATTTGGTTGTAACCCTGAAATGGCTGTTGAGCTGGCGGTGTTGGCGAAGAAGCTGGGGCTCGAACCTTACGGTATCTCTTTTCATGTAGGTTCTCAGCAACGCCACATCGATGTATGGGATGCCGCCATCGCCAAGGTGAAAGTGATCTTTGACCGGTTACGGGAAGAGCAGGCGATTCAGCTGCGGATGATTAATATGGGAGGAGGCTTTCCGGCTCAGTATCTGACTAAAGCTAATGAATTTTCGGTTTACTGCCAGGAAATTATACGCTTCCTGAAAGAGGACTTTGGTGATAATCCGCCCGAAATTATTCTGGAGCCTGGGCGCTCTTTGGTTGGGGACTGTGGTTTGTTAGTAAGCGAAGTGGTGCTGATATCGCGTAAATCTTCGACCTCTTTAAATCGTTGGGTATTCAGCGATGTCGGTCTGTTTAACGGTTTGATCGAAACGCTCGGCGAGGCGATTAAATACCCGTTATTGACCGAACGACAGGGTGAAACAGAGGAGGTTGTATTAGCAGGCCCCACCTGTGACGGTATGGATATTATGTATGAAGACTATAAGTATGAGTTGCCTCTCTCTCTTGAGATCGGAGATCGATTGTATTGGTGTTCTACCGGTGCTTACACAACCAGCTACAGCTCAATTGAATTCAATGGTTTTCCGCCGCTGAAATCATACGTTCTTGAGTAAGTGACGCCGTCCTAAGACATAAACCCCGCTCCGGCGGGATTCTTTTTTACCGCTTACATTGATTTACCTCCACAGAATGGGAACCCTCTCTTCAGTAGGATAGCTCTGCTATGTTATAAATTAGACATAACGCGTATCTGTGAGTGGAGTAGTGAATGAAAAACGCCAATGTTCTTCAAAGCCGGATTGATGCATTGCTCAATGTCTTGTCTGAAGATGTGCTGATTCTTAGCCAGCAGGGCACTATTATTTTCTCAACTCATACGGATTCTGTTATTCCCTGGGGAAAGAGTGATGAGCTCATTGGTAAAAATCTGAGTGATATATTTCCAACACCACTGTTTCTTTCGCTTCAGGGTATGGCTGACCAATGTCTGAGCCTGAATCAATTAGCTGTTAAAGAGCTGCTGCTCGATCCGCAGGAGATCGCATATCTACGCAACCAGGGGATGAAAGAGTCTTGTTGGGTTGAAGTGCGTATGGCTCCATCTGCGGGTTCGGAGCCAAGCGTGGTGTGCCGTATTGATGATATTAGTCAGCGAAAAAGAGCGCAGCGAGAGAGCTCACCGATTCAGCGGGACCTGTTAACGGGGATGTACAACCGACGTGCGTTGATGCCGGTATTGACGCAATCTATCGCTCAGGCACTGCGCTACGATTGGATTTGTAGCCTGATGTTGATTAATGTCGATAGCCTTAGACTGATTAATGAGGAGAAGGGCTGGGATGTGGGTGACCAGATTCTTAAGCGTTTGGCTGAATCCTTAAATAGCCTAAAACGAACTGCGGATTTTCTTGCCCGGGTCGGAGAGGATGGCTTTGCTATTCTATTGCCAGAGACAAACGCGGAGCAGGGTATTCTGGCAGCAGAACGGGTGCGTAATATGGTGTCTGATTTGTCAGCACCTCACTCTGGTACTGAGGTTCGTTTTACCGTGAGTATTGGCGTGGCGACTCTGATGGGTGAGGGAGACAGTGCTGATGGCATGTACGG
>JAIBCZ010000106.1 GCA_024679645.1 Amphritea sp. | reverse complement strand
TTTTAAAGCAGAATGGGTTGTATGCCCGCTTATACGGGCAGCATCAACAGCATTAGCGAGGAAGTGTATGGCTGGTAGATATCACTGGTCAGGCGGTAATCAGGTCGAGCTGTTAGTTGAGGGTGAGCAGTTTATACCCCGGATGCTCAAGGCGATTGCTGAGGCGCGTAGCACGTTGTTGCTAGAATTTTATATGGTCAGTTCCGGAAGTGTTGCTGATCAGTTTATTGACGCGCTTATTCAGGCAGCGCGCCGGGGGGTTAAAGTCTGCTGGTTGATCGATGACTTCGGTGGTCGTAGATTTCATTTGCATGACCGTGAGCGATTGCAAGAGTCCGGTATAGAGGTGCGTCTGTATAATGCCCTTCGTATGGTGAAGTTGGCACGTAATCTGGCAAGGGATCACCGTAAGTTAATGGTTGTAGATCAGCAGGTTGGCTTCATCGGTGGAATGGGTATCAGCGATGAGTACCTTAAGGGGGATCTTTCCGGGGGGAGCTTAGCATGGCACGATATTATGCTCCAGGTAAGAGGTGTAGTGGTGAGTGATATGGTGCAAGTATTTGCTCGTCAGTGGCGCTATTGTGGTGGGAATATCCCCGTTGTTTTACCGCCGGATTACACCCGGGTAGGCAGTGCTTTGGCCAGAGTAACAGAAGTGCAGGGTGTTAGACTGCAGCAGATAAAACACAGCTTTGTGCAGCATATTAATCATGCTTCTGAGCGGGTATGGCTTGCCACGGCTTATTTCTTGCCGGCTTTTTCAGTGCGGCGGAGTCTGCGTCAAGCTGCAGAGCGAGGAGTTGATGTGCGGCTTGTTGTTGCAGGGCTTAATACGGACCATCCCTGGGTGTATCATGCATCAAAGCGTTATTACCGCAGGCTGCTGAAAGCAGGGGTTAAAATTTATGAATATAAACCTGCTTTTCTGCATGCAAAGTTGGGGCTTTGTGATCAATGGGTGTCGGCAGGGTCCTGCAATCTGGATCACTGGAATCTGCGTTGGAATCTTGAAACTAATCTAGAGGTTGTGGAACCTGACTTTGCTGCGGCTGTCGAAGTTTTGTTCAGGCGTGATATGAGTCAAAGTGAAGAAATTTTGTATCACCGATGGCGAAGTCGTCCCTGGTATCAAAAACTGCGGGAGGCGGGCTGGTCACTGATATGCCAGTTCTTGTTAAAGATCCGTTAAGCTGAAAGAGGCTACACTTATAGCGAATAGACAGCGGAGTCAGGCTGCTCATTTTATACTTAATAGATGAGCAATTTTTATATTTATCATGAAGGTATCTGGGATTAATTTATGAACAAGGTGATTGTTATAACGTTTACAGCTGTCGTGCTGTTGTTGCAAGGATGCGCATCTTCGCTGAGTGGTGATACCTATTCCCGTAGTGAGGCGCGGCGGGTACAGAATGTTGAATTTGCCTGGGTAGATGCGGTAACGCTCGTCATCATTGAGGGGCGAACGGATAGTCCGTTGGGTGCTGGTGCTGGAGCCGTTGTTGGTGGTATAGCGGGTAGTACTCTGGGTGGCGGTAAAGGAAGCAGTATAGCTTCTGTTGTCGGCGCGGTAGCCGGTGGAATTATTGGTCAGAAAGTTGAAGAGAGTGCGACTCGAAAGCAGGGCCAGGAAGTGACAGTCACTCTTGAGAATGGGAAAACTATCTCCGTTGTTCAGGAAGTCGATAACACTGGTTTCTTTCAGCCAGGAGAACGGGTGAGGGTGCTGCGTCAGGGCGGTACTGCTGCGCGTATCGTACGTTGATTTATTTCATACAGAGACAAAAAAGCCCGCAGTGCGGGCTTTTTTTAGAGTTTACAGCTACTTTTTGTCTGCTGGAGCATGAAATAGCAGGTAGAGGTCGACTAATAGGTCCGGAATGCTGCGGCACATTTCATCGCATAAGCGGCTATCTTCACGCATTTTCAGAAACTCTTCCTCTTCAAAGAGCTCGGATGCGATCATAATCGGCAACATGAATTCTGCGACTTCTTCTTCGGCTTGATGATTAAACCATTCGTCTTCTTTAAGGAAGACTGCTTCCATAAAGGCCTGAGCCCAGGAGGTCATAGCGCTTTGCTCTTCTTCATCGTTCTCTGTTTCAAGAGTCAGATCGCAAGGCAGTAGCATGTCCTGATCATTATACAGGTCGCTGCCGATGCTGAAGTAGAAGCGGCGGAGCAAATCTTCGATGCGAGCTTTTTGCTGTTCAGAGCTGTACTCGGGAACGCCATCGAACAGTTCCTGAAGCCACTGCTTTTCTGCTATTTTGACCGGGCTGATATTCAGCGCACAGAAATAGCCATGGGTGCCTACCAGATCCAGAGCATCCTCGGATACGGCATCAGAGAACATAAAGGCTTCAAGTTCATCCAGTTCAGCATCGGTAAGGGGGGTGTTCAGCATTGCGGTTTGCATAGGTTCGGATCCGGCGAAATAAGAGTGTGCAGATTCTAACAGCGATGCTGGCTGATGCGTAGTACTAATCTACAGTAATTGGATAAATCTGGGTGACACTGTCACCTGCATCCCGGATAATGCCGCCATGATAGAAAAGGCCCGGCAACTCCTAAAACAGATATTTGGCTACGACCAATTCAGAGAACCTCAGCAGGAAGTCATTGAGACGCTATTGGCTGATGGTGATGCATTGGTGGTTATGCCTACCGGTGGCGGTAAATCACTCTGCTACCAGCTACCGGCATTGATTCGTCCGGGTGTGGCGGTGGTCGTTTCTCCACTGATTGCCTTGATGCAAGATCAGGTTCAGGCACTCTCTCAATGGGGTATCAATGCCGGGTATCTGAATTCGTCGATGGACTTCACGATGGCGCAGGAGGTGGAGCACCAGTTGCGCAGTGGAGAGCTGGATCTGCTCTATGTTGCGCCGGAGCGGCTGCTTCAGCCCCGCACACTAAAAATGTTATCCGAATGCTCACTGGCGCTGTTTGCAATTGATGAAGCGCACTGCGTGTCGCAATGGGGGCATGACTTTCGTCCAGAGTATCTTCAGCTCAGTTATCTTCAGGAGTGTTTCCCTGGTGTGCCGCGGATCGCACTGACAGCGACCGCCGACGAGCGCACCCGCGAGGAAATTTGTGAGCGACTGGGGCTGGAAAATGCCCGGAAATTTATTCAGGGGTTTGATCGGCCCAATATTCGTTACCGGATCGGTCAAAAGCACCGGGCTAAAGAACAGTTATTAAAATTCTTGAAAGCTGAGCATGCCGGTGATTCAGGTATTGTTTATTGTTTGTCCCGTAAGAGGGTTGATGATACTGCGTTATGGCTGCAAGAGCAGGGCTATAATGCTTTGCCTTATCATGCAGGACTGCCACAGGAGATGCGCCATCATAATCAGCACCGTTTTCTGACAGAAGAAAATATTTTGATGGTGGCGACGGTCGCTTTTGGTATGGGGATAGACAAGCCTAATGTGCGCTTTGTTGCACACTTAGATCTGCCTAAAAGCATCGAGGCTTATTATCAGGAAACTGGCCGTGCGGGGCGGGATGGTTTGCCAGCGGATGCCTGGATGGTTTACGGGTTACAGGATGTGATATTTCTGCGGCAGATGTTGGAAGGCTCGCAGGCGGATGATTTACATAAAAGTGTCGAGCGGCAAAAGTTGGAATCGATGTTGGGGCTTTGCGAAATTACCAGTTGTCGCCGTCAGTCTTTGTTGGCTTATTTTGGTGAATCTGATGCTGAGCCTTGCGGGAATTGTGATACCTGTCTTGAGCCTGTGCCAGTGTGGGATGCAACCGATGCAGCGCGTAAGGCGCTATCTGGTGTGTATCGCTGCGGGCAGCGTTTTGGTGTAAATCACGTGATTGAGGTGTTGTTAGGCAAATCCAGTGAGCGGGTTTTAGAGTTAAAGCATCATCAGCTTAGTACATTTGGTATTGGTAAAGAGCTGGATAGAAATCAGTGGCGCTCAGTGTTCAGGCAGTTGGTGGCCCGGGGGTATCTGAGCGTGGCTGCTAACAGTCACGGTGTCCTGTATCTCACGGACAGTTGTAGGCCGCTGCTAAAAGGTGAATTGCAGATAGAGATGCGCCAGGATAAGCGTAAGCAAGAGTCGTTTCGTAAACGAAATGACCCTCAGCAGAAGCTTGATTCAGAAGATTATGGGCTTTGGAATGCGCTTAAGGGGCTCAGGATGGAGCTATCCAGGGAACAAGACGTACCACCCTATGTAATCTTCCATGATGCAACGTTGATGGAGTTGGTGATGTATCGTCCGCTGACGCATCAGCAGATGGGGCGGCTAAACGGTATAGGTGAGCGCAAGCTGGAGCTATACGGGGATCAGTTTCTAGAGCTTATCCGTGAGTTTCAGGATCAACAAAATAATCCTCAAGATAAAGATCTGCAAATTCAGGAGTCGGTGACTCTGTATCGCTCGGGTATGACTATTGCTCAGGTTGCCCGGCAGCAACATTTGTCTGAGAATGTGATTTACAACCATCTGGCGGACGGTATCGCAGAAGGTCAGTTGGTTCTGGCTGATGTGGTAGAGCTAAGTGCCGACCAGTTGAGGCAGGTGCAACAGATAATGTGTGAATGTATGGCATCATTTGGCGTTGCGTTAAAGCCTGTATCTGAGGCATTAGACGGGCTTTATGGGTATGGTGTTCTACGATGTATTCGTGCCGATATGGAACGTGTTGAGCGGGGTGATTGAGTTTCGTGGACGATATTAGTCTCTGGGGGCTGTTTCTAAGTAGTTTTATTTCCTCAACGCTAATGCCTGGCGGCTCTGAAGTGTTATTAGCCTATCTATTGACTCAGCCTGAATTTAGCTCGATCGAGCTGTTAGTTGCCGCTGCTGTCGGGAATAGTCTTGGTGGTATTTTGACCTATGGTATGGGGTGGTGGCTTGGTTTTCGCTGGCCTTTACGAGTTCCTCAAAAGAAAAGCCAGCAGCGAGCAATGGTCGTAATGCAGCAGTATGGGGCTGTGTCTTTATTGTTTTCATGGGTGCCTTTCATAGGAGATCCACTCTGTTTGGTTGCCGGTTGGATCCGTTGTAATCTATTCTATTCGGTACTGCTTATCTGCTTAGGTAAGTTGATGCGTTATTTGCTGATCGTTCTGATTTTTGGCTGATGTAGTGCTGGTTTGAAAATAGGGGCTTGTTAGGCATTCAGACGGAGGGAATATGCTGGGATCACGTTGGTTTCGGTTGCTACGGATAGCTCTATTACTCATTACATTATTTGTTGTTTCTATGAATGCCTGGCTATCCAGTGCGCGTATACAGTCATGGAATCGTCCTGTGTGGGTTGTGCTCTATCCGATTAATGCCGATGGCAGAACTGACACGCAGGCTTATATAAATGCACTCAGTGTCGAGCACTTTGAAGAAATTGAGCTTTTTTTGCAGCGTGAGTCCACACGTTACAAGCTGGCCTTAACCCCTGTCGCTAAAGTCTATCTATCGACGCCGCTGTCAGCAACGCCTCCAGAGGTTACAAGTACGGAGGGTGTGCTGGGCAGTATTATTTGGAGTTTAAAAATGCGCTGGTGGTCTTGGCGTAATGATAACTGGCAAGGGCCAGAGCCCGATGTAAGAATTTATCTACGTTATTTCTCTCCCCGGGTAAATCAAGTCTTATCTCATTCACTGGGCCTGCAAAAAGGGATGATTGGTTTAGTTAATGGTTTTGCCAGTGTTGATTACATAGCGACTAATAATTTCGTGATTGCCCATGAGTTGATGCATACATTCGGCGCATCAGATAAATATAATCTTGATACAAATGAACCAGTTTATCCCGACGGTTTTGCTGATCCTCAGCAACAGCCATTGCTGCCACAAACTCGAGCTGAGGTGATGGGTGGGCGGGTGAAAGTTTCTCCAGGGTGGTTACTAATGCCGCGTAGTCTTGAGGACGTTGTTGTTGGTGATAAAACGGCCGAAGAGATTGGTTGGTAGGAGTTGTTTCTCTTTCTGGGCTGAGTAAAACTGAATAGAACGGATTAAGTTTGTTCTAGCGTTTTTAATTTAACTTGATTAATGCAGAGTAAATGGCTTGTGTTAAGTTTTTCTTAGTCAGTATAGCGTCGAATTAAGATGATCTGTGGGCTGTTTTAACCGGGCCGGGTTTCAGGTCTTAGTGGTTTAGGTTGTTTTGCTTTGGGCTGGTGTCTCTTTTTAGAGTCAGTCAGTATTTAGTGTAAAGATTAAAACACAATGCATGGCTATTCGTGTAAAGCTCAAAATGGTTATAATACTTAATAATTATGCATGTTTCAGCGTAATGTTCTATGCTATTGTAAGTTATGTTTTTAAACAAATCGTGCTTGCTCGCGTTACTTACATAATGCTTTGTGTATCTAAACGCATACAAAGTAGGGCCTTGGGCTTCTTGCTAAGCCTTTGTTAGTGCTGACATTAGTAGAATTTTTTCGGGGGGAAATTATGGAAAATGTAGAAAATGCCAAAGGGCTGGTGGCGCAAGTTACAGGTGATGTGATTGCCGTGGATTCCGAGGGTGTTGAACGCGTTCTAACGTCAAATGCTCAGGTAGCTCCCGGTGATATGGTTATCGTTCCCCCGAATGGAGAATTAACCTTAGACCTTGGTAACGGTAAAACTGAGACGTTACCCTCTGAAACGGCAGCTGTGCTTCAGCAAGATCCTGAGACGGGTGAATTTGTCCTCGTGATTCAAACGCAGGGTGCTGAAGATGCAGATTTGGCGGCTATTCAACAAGCGATTCTGGCAGGTCAGGATCCTACTGAGGTGCTTGAAGAAACGGCCGCTGGTAGTGCCCCTCCAGGTCGTTCAGGTTTCTCTGATTTTCGAACCGTAGACCGTACAGCAGAAGAAGTTATTGCTCAGGCGGGCTTTGACACTTCTGCCAATAACTATGTGCCTGATCCTTATGTACAGGATGAGGAAGAGTTTGTTGAAGCTCCAGTTATTGATAATGCACCAAGCATTGTTGTAACTGCCAACGATTTCACCGAAGACAGCGGTGTGGCAATAGGTGATGTTGCCGGCACTTATGTAACCTCGGACGTAGATGGCGATGCCGTCACAGTCAGCTTTACGATGCCGAGCGTTCACTATGCACTGATCAGCGACCAGGTTGTGCTGACGCAGGCAGGTGTGGACGCGATCAATGCGGGCGAAGCACTGGATTCGATCGAACTGACTGTGACCCAGGATAACGATGCCAGCCTGTTCGGCAACGGCAGTGATATCCCGAC
>JAIBCZ010000060.1 GCA_024679645.1 Amphritea sp. | reverse complement strand
ACACTTTTCCAGACTTCAACACTGTCACGCTGTCGGCGATTGACAGTGCAATCTCGGTAAACTGCTCAACCAGCAGGATACCGGTTCCCTTATTTACCAACTGCTCGAGAGTTTTGACCAGACGCTTGACGATCAATGGAGCCAGCCCCAGAGACATCTCATCGATCAACAGATATTGCGGCCTCACCATCAGTGCATGGCCAATAGCCAACATCTGCTGCTGCCCCCCCGACATCGTTCCTGCCAACTGCTGCTTTCGCTCAGCAAGCTCTGGAAAAAGCGCATAGGTTTCGGCAAGAGTCTCAAGCAACTCAGACTGTTTAAGCAGCGCACCCGCTGCCCTCAGGTTCTCGTCAACCGTCAGAGAAACAAGTACTCGATGTCCCTCGGGTACCGCTGCTACACCCTGTTTGCGGACTTGCTCGGGGGAAGTGTTAGTTATCCCGGTTCCTGCCACACTGATGCTGCCATCAGTAGCTTTCAACATACCAGCAATAGCAAGAACCAGCTCTGATTTACCGGCGCCGTTCGCACCCAGTAGCGCTGTCACCCTGCCAGGCTCCACCTCAAGTGAAATACCCTTAACAATCGCCTTACCGTTTTGACTAACTGTTAAATTTTCAACTTTTAATGTCATTTCGCGTCCTCCTCTACACCCAGATAGGCAGCCTTAACCTTTGGATCCGCCAACACATTTGCTGTCTCACCAAAGGCGATACGTTTACCGAAATCAAGCACCAGCGTTTCGGTACAGATCCGGGAGATCAAATCGACATCATGATCAATAATCAGCGTATTGGCCCCTGTCAGTTCCGGTATTTTCAGAATCAGCTCACCCAGATGATCGGTTTCCTCCTGTTGCAGTCCACCACAGGGTTCATCAAGCATAATGATCTTAGGATTACCGATAATGCACCGGCCTAGATCCGCCAGGCGTTTCTCATAAGCATTGAGAGATTCTGCCTTTCGGTTTGCAAGAGGAGCAATCGACATAGACTCGATTGCATGCTCAACCTCGGCTCGCTTTTCGCTTCGGGAAAGGGGCAAGTTATCAGCGATCGCCTGTAAGTTATCCAATACACTCAGATCATCAGCAATCTGCTCTTTTTGAAATGATCTCCGCAGCCCCCAACGGGTACGTTTAAACGGATTAAGATCGTCGACTGTTTCATCATTCCAGTTGATCACCCCCTGGTAATCCAGGAAACCTGAAATCGCATTCATCGTGGTCGTTTTACCCGCGCCATTAGGACCAATAATACCCGAAATGGGCTGACAAAATTGTGCAGAGATGGCGTCCAGGGCAGTCACTCCCCCAAACCGAACCGTAAGATTATTTAGCGTAATCATGTGCGCTTACTCTCTTTACTAAACAGGTCGATAAGCTGACCAGACAGACCATTAGGGGCCGTGATGATCGCATGTAACAACGCCGCACCAAAGATGATGAGCGAAATATCCGCATCAATTCCCCAGTCGTTAAACAACGCTGGAACAATACGATAAAGCGCGGCCGCGATCAGTACGCCCAACCACCCGCGAGAACCTCCCACGATCATCAGTGCAAACAGCATGATTGACTCTGAGGCCCTGAAAGTGGCTGGATCAAGAAGCCCCAATCCACCGGCAAGTAAACCACCGCTGATACCGGCTAAAAAACCAGCTAGCCCGAATGCCCAGGCCTTGTAGTACACCACGTTAACTCCAGACGCGTAGGCGGCCGCTTCAGAGCGTCGGATCATCGCCCATGCACGTCCGGGTGCGGTACGCATGTGTAACTCGATAATTAGAAAGCCAACAACAATGGCCAATATAATGTAACGTAGATAGTCAGCATCGCTGCTAGCCAATGTCGGACGTCGGAAAGGATCGGCAACCGAAGGCATCACACCCCAAAAACCCTCACCTCCATTAGGGAAGCGGAATGTGGAAAAGATCACTTCCAGTCCACCTGCAGCCATCAGTGTGATGAGCGCCAAATAGAGGCCGCGCATTTTAAGTGCTGGCATCGCCAACAACCACCCAAATACCAGGGTGACAGCGCCGGCGACTGCGAGATTGATTTCAAAAGGCAGGTCAAATGCGTGGTTCATCCTCAGCATGACCCAGCCTCCAATACCCATCAGTGCAATCTGACCAAGCGAAACCATGCCTAAACGAGCATACATAAAAGCGACACCTGCTGCGGCGAGGATAAAACAGCCAGTGGAGATAAAGATTTTTACCCACTGCCCGCCGGCCAGAACAGGGATAAAAATAAAGACCAACAGCGCGAGCATTAGTCCGACCTTAGCTGATTTTGTTATCTGCATGATCAATTTCCCGCAAAATAGTTGGTGCGACCGCGTTGAACCCACATCAAAACGAGTATCGCTATGACAAATGGAGCCATCGGTCGCACAGATTTAAGCACAGGGCTTAATGTCATCATTGATTCGATGATGCCGATGCACAGACCAGCGATAAGCACAGCACCAAGGTTTCGCAGCTGTCCACAGATGGCCGCTGAAATAGCCGGAATCACCATAAAGGTGATGACGAAAGGTTCAAGACGAACAAGGTCGCCAAACATCAACCCCGTAAAACCAGCGATAAGGCCTGAAATGCCCCAGGCGATCGTCTCGGTTTTTACAATGGGGATACCGATCAGGGCCGATATATCCCGATTATCGGCCAGCGCTCTCATGTTGAGACCCGTGCGGGTTTTGGAAAGATAGAACCAAACGGCGATAACAATCACGAGAGCGGAAAGAACGACAATCACTCGCGTTAATGTGATACGCAATTCTAGTAACGTGTAGGCGATTTTATCACTGGGTAGTGAAAATTTACGTATATCATCTTCCCAAGCGAAGGCTGTAATGCCAAGTACAATTAGTGCGAAACCCAGTGTAGCGACAGCCTTCACGACAGGATCTCGCCATGCAAGGCCGGGTGCGATCAGGCGGCCATAAGTCAGAGCCATGAGTGTGGTAACCGCAATGCCGATGATCCAGGTTGCAGTCTCAGGTATCTGCCATTGCTGTAGCTGCCAAGCAACCATAACACCCAGTGCACCAATCGCACCGTTTGACAAATTAAGTACGCCAGTTGCCCGATAGAGCACGACCAGACCAATACCTCCCAACGCGTAGAGGGATCCAACCGCCATACCTGAGACAACAAACAGCCCCACCACTTTGGGTGGTTTGCCCCACCCCAGAAAAGAGCAGACACCCAGCAGCAAGGCTGCCAGCATGAGCAGCGTTAAGGTTCGTTTAACCATATTTTACTTCTTATATTAATCAGCCCAACGGAAGTCGGGCTGATTGTGAGTGAGTTTCAGCGCAGGCCCAAAGCTTTTTCGGCTTCCAGAATCGGCTGAAAGTACGGACCATCATATTCGAAGCAATCACGTACAACATGGAACGCTTCATCACGTACTTCAACAATCATGCCCGCATGGTTTGGCATGTGACGATCAGCCTTACCGACATAATACGGGCCGCACATAAGATCAGATGTATAACCGTTGATACCCTGAATCGCCTCGGTGACTGCAGCGCGATCATTAACCTTCTCCGGGGCCATCTGGTTCATCGTTTTGACGAAGTATTTCGCAGACAGGTAACCAGACTGAGCAAAAGTATCTCGCGGGTCATCTGCATTCGCATAGGCATCCATTACTTTCAGCCAGTTTTGGTTATCCGGACCGGCCCCGTCAATTGTTGTCAGCTCAGCACTGATAAACAGCTTTCCGCTCCAATAGCTACCCAACGCTTTAGGCACAGACGCATCATAGAGCGGAGTCGACGAGGTCCAGCTGTAGGCATCAGCGATACCCTGCTCTTCCGCCGCGTTCAGGAAGGCGATCCCCAAGCCGGCCGGTAAGTTAACCAGCATAGAGTCAGCACCCGATGCCATCGCTTCCAGCAATGCAGAGTTAACGTCAGGCGCAGCTGGATTCAAGAGAACAAAAGAAGCATTGAGCCCCTTGGACTCCATATAGCTTTGAACGGCACCACAGGACCAGTTACCAACAGAGGGGATAGCCATGCCGATACAGGATATGTTAGTCGCGCCGAGTTCTTCAATCGCGTAAATAGCAGCACCAACCGATGAAGACAAAGGCCCCTGGTTTGTTGAAACGATGTTGGAACTTTCAAAACATTCGGATACAGCGCAACCCGATGCCATCGCCATAATGCCGTTTTCAGCATACATCGGTGCGTTGACGCTCATCTCGACAAACGATGAGTTACCCACCATTGCGACAACCGCTTCGTCGTCAACTAGTTTTGCAGCTGCCTGGGCCGCAAGCTCAGGATTCCACTGATCGTTTTCAACCATGTATTCGATTGGACGGCCATGAATGCCACCATTTTCGTTAACACATTTGAAGTAAGCGCCAGCAGCATCGGTAGCCGCAGAAAAATCACCGGGTGCCGCATTACCATAGATGCCACCCACTTTTATTGATTCGCCTGTCGCTAGCAGGCCATTATCTAAACCACATACAGCATCACTGGCTGAGGCCGTGCCAATCATCGATAGAGATCCAAATGCGATGAGACTAATGAGAGTCATTTTTTTCATTATTTTTCTCCTGCGTGATGGTTGCTTCTGGCGAAACAGTCATCACGCTTTGATACAAGAACCGCCGACATTTTTGCCCGCGGGTGACTGGCTTATATTAGAACGGTACGACGAGGCGTAAGGTTGCCCCATCCACAGCAATGCCATTCTCAACTTTCAGGTCGCGAGTGTATTCACCCTGCACCTGGAATGACTTGCCGAACCAATGGGTATAACCGATACTGGCGGTATCCGTATCCAGTTCAGTATTAGCCAGAGTCATACCATTAAGAGATTCCTCCCCTCCCAGCTGTTTGGCATACCGACCCCAGATGTAACGACCAGGGCCGACATCGTAGGAAAGCATGGTAGACATACGATAAGCGCTATCCTTGGACAAGGTGTTATTACCCAGGAAGTCATCGTTGTCGCCGTACCACTGAACTTCACCGATTACATCAAGGTAAAGTTTTTCTGTGAGCGCCTTTACATAGCCGGCCTGCATGACAAAACTAAAGCGGTTCGCGCCGACATTAACCCCCTGGTTTTTGTCGTATTCACCGGTAGGTAGGTAAAGGAAAGGAGTGAGGCCGAACCATTCCTTATTTTCATTATCCGCTTTGGTCCAGAAAGTGGAGCCCAGGAAAATATCACCGATACCACTACTTTCCTGACCAGCACTCCCTACATCCAGATCTACAACCGGGATGATGATCTGAGGATCAGCAGGCATACCGAAGAATTCGGTGAAATGAATAAGACGTTCAACAACTGCATTGACCTCAAGACCTGCGTTATTGGCAACTTTTTTGCCACCTGCATAGGCATCATCGCCTGAGCGGTGATCGAGATAGCTGACGGATAAGTTCAAGCCAGCAGGTGCGGGGATATAGTCACGCGGATGGACGGTTTCGGCAATTGCAAATGCTTGCTGACATGCCAGGGCCGAACCTGTAGCGATAACGACAGGTAGTAGTTTTTTAGTGAGAGCATTCATCTTATGCTAGATCCTTTCTGATTATTATTGGCCTGAGCACTCAGTAAGTTTCCGAACATGCCAAACAGAAACGATCAGATGTATAGACGATATAGATAGCTTACCCGTTTTACGGGATGAGGAAGGAGGACTCATCCTTAGGGATTTGCAGCAACTGCTTTTGTCATTTCATCTTATTTTTATGTTTTGATGCCGGTAAAGCTGCGTGCTTGAAAGCAAGATCAGAATACAAAGGGCCACGATTGATAGCTTGTCTGGTTTTGCCATCGACTTGATCGACAGAGTACATAGGATGCTCTGCACTCCAAGGTGCTAGCAGTCTTTGACAGAGATGAAGGAATTAGCCGTGCAAATTGGCTTGAGTCTTACCTGAGTGTAACGCCTGGCAGGCCTTCAGATAATTAGTTGAGAGGAGCTGTTCTTTGTTATACGCATCCTTGCGTCAATAGCGGACTGTATCAGTTACAGTTTTTCTGCATTTTTCGTGTTTGAACAGGCGTTTCACCATAACGCGACTTATAGCGACGACTGAAATGAGCCGCGTCGTTGAAACCCCATTTGAAGGCAATTTCACTCACATTCCGGTTGGCTAGTGCCGGGGAAATAATCTCTGTACGACACCGCTCCAGGCGGCGTTGCCAAATATAGCTCTGAACACTGAAACCATTCTCAGCAAAGGCTCGATGCAGCTTACGTGTTGAAATGTTGAGCCCTTTAGCCAGTCGGGCGGTGGTCAGAGACTCGTCCTGTAAATGCTGTTCAATATAGCGCTGGCAGTAGTTCCACAGGTTCTGATCGCGGCTACCCGAACACACATTGGCTAGCAGCACTTCTATATTTTCAAGTAGCTCACCGACCTGGCTGGCTTGCCGGTGGCCGCTGACCGGCTGATCCAAAGTGGTGTTCAACAACTGGAAAAGCATTTCGGTATTTGTATCAGCAAACCGCGCATCGCGTTGTAGGTGCAGTAAGTTGCCTCGCTTCCAGTTTTGCAAATACTGATTGGCAATGGGCTCTGGCAGATCCATAACGACCATCTCCATGCCATCCTGAAAGCCCTGACCATAAGGCATCAACGTATCGTAGAGAATAATGTCACCGGGGGAGTGCTGTGCGCATTGAGTCCCTTGATAGGAGAAGCCCTGCCCAGCCATCATAAAGCAAAGGAATACCGAGTGCCGGTTGTCACCCACGATATCCGCCTGACTGCGCTGTACCGAATGAGCGTTAGCCCGAATCTGGTTGAGCCGTAGCTGGTCAAGATCAAGATGGCGAAGCGATGCCTCTATTCCCTCGCTCGCACTAACCGGGCAATCCACTTGTATCACCCGTTTATGGACATGATTGAGCCAGAAATTGCGACGTTCAATAACGGGGACGTCGTGGGTAGAAACCCAGCCTGAGTTTTGCAATGTCGATAATTGATGATCCATATTGCCTCTTTTTTTCTTATTAGCGAGTGAGTGCAACGGTGAGTTACGAGCATATTGCCTGAACACTTAGTGAATATATTAACTTTATTTCAGCCCTTGTAAATAGTCATTAGGTTAATAACCCGGTCAGGCAGGCATATTCGGGATGTATGACTAAGGCAACCCTGAGGCACAACCAGTCAAGCGTCGGCGAGGGCATATTTGTATCTTATCCAGCCAATGAGCAGACTGGGTGCTCCCTGATCTGCTGCAGTTAAACATAATAACAAAGAGATAGTGTTATGAATCAACCAGATTATGTGGTGGTTGGAGGAGGCTCCTCCGGTTGTGTAATGGCTCACCGCCTGACAATGGCAGGTAAAAAAGTATTACTGCTCGAAGACGGACCTCCGGACAACAGCCAGTTTATTCACATGCCCGCCACGTTTGTTAGAGTAATTGGTACCAAGCGCACTGTCGTCTACGAAAGTGATCCACAGCCTGGGGTAAACAATCGTACTTCCTATGTCCCCCAGGGACGCACTCTGGGTGGCGGCAGTTCGGTCAATGCCATGGTATATATCCGGGGCCAGCGTCAGGACTATGAGAGCTGGGAGCAGCAAGGCTGCACCGGCTGGGGTTGGGACAAAGTGTTACCAGCGTTCCGCAGGGCAGAAAGCAACATGCGCCTGAGTGACGAATACCACGGTACCGATGGGCCGCTGCGTGTCAGCGACACTCGCTTTCGACACCCCCTCAGCCTTGCTTTTGTAAAAGCAGCACAGCAATCTGGTCTGAAATATAACGATGACTTCAACGGTGAAGATCAGGCCGGTGTCGGCTTCTACCACACAACGACTTTCAACGGTCAGCGCGGCAGTACTGCCGCTACCTATCTGGCTGCCGTCAAGGACAAACCGAATCTGGAGATTCAGACGGGTTGCTATGTGCACAAGCTGAACTTCAATGCTGACAAGCGGATTACCGGCGTCGAATACAAAGATGCCCAGGGTAAAATCCAGACCGTCAGCGTAGGTAAAGAAGTGATCCTTTGCGCCGGAGCGTTATCAACACCAAAGATTCTGATGCTATCCGGTATAGGGCCCTCTGAAGAGCTTGCGAAACACGATATTAAGGCGCTTGTGACCAGTGAGCAACTGGGCCAGAACTTCCAGGACCATCTGGAAGTATCGGTGTATGGCCGCACCCGTGAGCCGATCAGCCTTCTGGGTAACGATCAGGGTTTCAAGGCACTCAAGCATGGTATTGAGTGGAAGTTATTCCGCAACGGTCTGTTAACATCCAACGTTGTCGAGTCCGGTTTATTCGCTGACACATCGGGCACAGGTCGCCCTGATATTCAGTTCCACGTTATACCGACACTCATGGGTGATGTGGATCGTGAGCCCTTAGAAGGTCACGGCATCTCACTAAATCCGTGCTTTCTTCGGCCTAAGTCGCGTGGTTCTGTTCGTCTGCGCAGTACAAACCCGGAAGACACATTGCAGTTTGACAGCGGTGCTCTGTCAGAGCAGGAGGATGTGGATACACTGGTTCGCGGCGTACGCCTTGCCCGTGAAATTCTGCGAGCTCCTGCGCTGGCGGAATTAATTGATCATGAATTACTACCTTCAGCTAAAACCGAGATATCTGATGCGGAGCTTGAGGCTCATGTTCGCAGTCATGCCAAAACAGTTTACCACCCGGTCGGCACCTGTCGCATGGGTTCTGATGAAGATGCGGTAGTATCACCTACTCTGCAGGTAAATGGTGTTAAAGGTGTACGCATTGCTGATGCTTCAATCATGCCTACTCTGGTTTCCGGCAATACAAATGCTCCGGTCATCATGATCGCCGAGCGCTGTGCCGAATTCGTGCTAAGCACCGAGAAGGCTGTGAGCGTCTGATACAAACAGAAAAGAGTATAGAAAGGAAAGGTTGCCCTTTCTGATTAACTTACGCTTTTCCCCAGACCACAATACTACTCAACGGGATACACCAGATACACACCGGACACCTCCATCTCCGGTGTGTATCTGCCCATTTACTTAAATAATCCTGGAGTCTCCTATGAGCCTAACACATTGCGACCTGCTGATTGACGGTCAACGCATCGCCGGAGTAGGTACATCTTTCAATGTTATCAACCCGGCTAACGAGTCCATCATGTCCAGTGGACGGATGGCTTCAACCGAGCAGCTGGATCAGGCCGTCGCTGCGGCACGCAGAGCATTCAATACCTGGCGCACTACTACAGATGCCGAACGCACAGCTCTGTTACACAAGATCGCCGATAGCATTGAAGACAACGCCGACGAACTGGCTCGCATCATCGTTCAGGAGCAAGGTAAACCGATGTTCCTTGCACAAATGGAAGTCGGTGGAGCTGTTGCCTGGACTCGCTACAATGCCGACCTAGAGATCCCAGTCAACGTCATTGAAGACAGCGAACACAAACGCATTGAAGGCCATCGCAAGCCACTGGGCGTCGTTGCTTCTATCACACCCTGGAACTGGCCACTGATGATCGCCATCTGGCACATTATTCCAGCATTGCGTACTGGAAATACAATAGTCTGCAAACCTTCAGGACTAACACCTGTCAACACCCTACGTCTGGTAGAGATTATCAACGAAATCCTGCCTGCTGGTGTGGTCAACCTGGTGACGGGTGAGCGTGCGATCGGTGAAGCGATCAGTCGTCACAGTGATATAGACAAAGTGATCTTCACCGGCTCCACCCCCACTGGCCAGCACATCATGTCCAATGCGGCCGGTAACCTGAAGCGCCTGACACTTGAACTTGGCGGAAACGATGCTGCTATTGTTCTACCAGGAACGAATGTAGATTCTGTAGCAGAAGCGATCTTCAATACTGCATTCGTCAATATGGGCCAGACCTGTGCAGCGCTCAAACGGCTATATGTGCATGAAAGCCTCTACGACAGTCTCTGTATCAAGCTGGCCGCCATTGCCGATGCGCAGGTAGTCGGTGATGGTTTGGCGGAAGGCACTACCTTTGGTCCGATACAGAACGCTAATCAGTTTAAACGAATCTGTGAACTAGTGGACGACGCCAAAGCACAAGGTGGCCGTATCCTATGTGGCGGTGAACCTATGGCTGGCAAGGGGTACCTTTATCCACCGACGATTGTTGCCGATATCAGCAAGGGTGTACGTCTGGTCGACGAAGAGCAATTCGGCCCTGCCCTGCCTGTCATACGTTACAACAACCTGGACGACGCAATCCGCATGGCCAATGATTGTGAATACGGACTTGGCGGCTCAGTCTGGGGACCCGACACCGCTGAAGCGGAACTTATCGCACACCAGCTTGAGTGCGGTACTGTCTGGATCAACAACCATGCAGAAGTCCTTCCCCATGCTCCTTTTGGCGGCAGCAAAATGTCCGGGCTCGGTGTTGAGTTCGGTACCGATGGGCTTCTTGAATATACCCAGTTGCAAGTCGTAAATATTAACAAGTAATAAACAAATCAAAATCTGTTCTTGATCGGCTCTCTGTTCACTTAACAGAGATTTTGGCTCCCAATGGGAGCCTTTTTTTATCGGGTAGATCAATCGTAATAAGCACTGACAAAGACCATTAATAAATGGCAGATTATGCGATTAAAAAAACCTGTTAGCAGCGATGAATATACCAGTTTAGAGAGACGACTATCGATCTGCCAAGTTTTGAAACAACTCAGCATACACAGGCCCAAGCGCTGACCAGCTAAATTTCGTGGCCGAAGGCACCACCGCTGTTCCATT